>JAQVUB010000051.1 GCA_028699735.1 Lentisphaeria bacterium
AGGGCGTATTGCGTCAGCGGCGGGATTTGCACTTCTCCGGTTTCGTCTTTATGGTCCAGCCGGATTGCGATGACACGCTCGGCGGGGACCTGCACTGTGATGGGAGGCAGCGGTTTGCGGTCGCTGAAATACACCGTGACCACGGCCATGGCATCTGCCTTGGAGGGATTGAAGAACATGAGCGCCTCATGGGCTTCCATGGGGCCGTTGTTGACCTTTTCCGGCAGATAGCCATCTGCGAAGTACCAGTTTTTCTTTCCTGCCATATTCAGACTCCTTTCGCTACCAGTTCGCGGATCAGGGGGGTCAGGGAACGGGGGCCTTCCTGGGTGATGACAAATCCTTCTTCGATACGGTTTGAGCCGGCCGGGCAGCCCCACAGGGAAATATCGCTGTTGACGCACATATTGGCCTCAAAACGGTAGGTGGCTTTTTCATCCGGATAAGGGCTTTCGGCTTCGGCCAGTCCAATTCCGTGCATTGGCGGATACAAATCGTATTGGGTCATCTTGTGTTTGGCGAAGACGGCTTTGACAGCCTTGACCATCTCACCGGAAATTTCGCCGGCTTTCAGATATTTCTGCTGAACGTTTGCCGCTTCAAAGAGGACATTCAGGAAGCGTTTCTGTTCATCAGAAGCCCTGCCGATAACAAAGGGGTACTCGACTGTCGAGACGTAGCCCTGATATTGCACGGCCATGGCCGCCATCAGCATTTCACCGGAACGCATGATTTTATTGGTGGCCCGGCCAATGACCGTTTCAGTGCGCTTGCCGGAGCCAAACACCATGAAATTGATGTCTTCGGCACCGGCCATGCGGGCAGCTCCCTCCGCTGCGCCCGCAGCCATCGTTTCCGGGTTGCCATCGACGGCATATTCGAGAAGTTTTTTGTATCCTTCGCAGGCCTGTCGACCGGCTTCCGCAAGGCAGGCCACTTCGTTGGTGGATTTGATCAGACGCAGCTTGAACATCAGCGGGGCGGCATCGATGATTTCCGCAGCTGGCGCCGCATTTTTGATGCGCTCAAAAATCGGTGCGGGGATATCCCACATGCCGACGATTCCAAGCTTGCGCCCTCCCTGCAGGGCTTCCTGAATGACCTCGGCCAGTTTCCGGAAGGAACTGAGGGGATAGTCAATTTCTTCCGGTACGGTCACGCAGGCGAATTCCTTGACATTGCAGTAATTTTCCCAGACTGACATTTCTCTGGCGTAGGTTTCGCCTTCGGGGGCTCCGGCCAGGGTCGGCAGACCGGATTTTGGAATCAGGCAGATGGCTCGTTCGAAAATCGGCCAGAAATTACAGACATAGCGCAGATTTTCCTTGCGGTATTCGTCCCCATAGACCAAGATAGCATCGAGCTGACTGGCTGCCATTTTTGCCTGAAAACGTTCGATGCGACTGACGAATTCACTTTTGGGGATGACCATGTTCATTTATTCATTCTCCTCGATTGATGATATCAAGACCACATCCAAACAGATTTTTTAACAACGAAAGGCACGAAAAGCACAAAATTTTCGTGTTTTTTTGCGTTTTTTCGTTATTAAAAATGCTTTTGGATGCTTGCAATTTACTCCACCGTGACACAGTTGATGCGCATCAGGGCTGCGGTTTTCTGCAGGGCATTCCAGGCATTGCCTGGAGCGACGATGACATGATGTGCGCTCCCGGTATCGATGATCTGCTTCAAGTATTGGCGCACTTCACTTTTGACTTTGATCATGGCATGCAGTTCATTGCAGGGCAGGGTGGGGAATTCGATGCTTTCGCCACGGGAAATCAGCATCTGGTAGCTGTCTCCGGTATTGAGGAAATGTCCCATGGTCACGGCGCCGGGTTTAAGGATCAGCTCGTAATTCAGACCGGAGCCTTTGAAGCCCCATTCTTCCGGAGATCCAGTGAGGGTGATGGCTTTGTCGCTTTTGGCCAGTTCCGGTGAACCGATGCCGTGTCCCAGAAGGAACACCGCATTGTTGGCACGATCGAATTGTCCCCATTCCGCCTGGAATGGCAGGTTTCCGGTGAACTGATGCAGCAGATCCATCATTACCAGCCCGCCGATATCGCCTTCGCAGCCCACCATGAAGCGGTCTTCCTCCATCAGCATGGATGCACCCATGCGTGCCGGAGCACCGGTCATCTTTTCAATATAATGCTGACCGAGAAAACACATTCCATCCAAATTGAATTTGCGGTAAAGTTTCCGCAGGGCTAACCCGAGACGAACAGAAGGTTGCACATCGGCCATTTTCACATTGCGGACAGGGAAACGCCGATATAATTTTTGTGCGGCATTTTCGGTGGCCTCCGGATCGATTTTCTGCCACAGATCGATCAGGTGTTCGGCCTGAATGGTCATCACCTCCGGTCCAAGAAAACCTTTGACTCTAGCCCGGTCGAATTCGAGGTCATACATGCCGCGGAAGACGTGTCCAATAAGGCCATAAGTGGAACTGCGCAGGCGCCGGACGGCGGTGACCGCCTGGATGATGTCGGCGATCTGGCCGTAGGCGTCCGTATCGGAAATTTCCCCGACGACCGTTTCGTATTCGAGTTTCATTTTCCGGAAGCTGCCTGAGAGCTGGGTGATGGCGATCAGGGCGCTGTTGCGCATGGTCGCCACATAATTGTCGAGGGGATTGACGTTGTCTGCGGTCTGGGTGTCAAACAGTATGACAAGCGGGCGTGAGGTGCATTTGTTGATTGCATGCATGGTGATGAAATCCGGCAGATAGGTGCCTGCAATTACCACAACTGCCTCGATTTGAGCGTTGCGAAATTGTTCTCCGGCCTCTTCGGCGTGGTCCAGTGTGTCAACCATGCCGGGATAAACCAGGTCACAGCCTGGCAGCGCAGAAGCCAGGCGTTTGGCAGCAGCATCCAGATCGGCGGCAACCTGCCCCTCGAGTGCCGGATACATCCTCCAATACTCGAAATATCCCAGAGCCAGCAGACCAATTTGCGGACGGCGCTCAGCCGGGCGGGAGGTCAGCACATCGCCAAAAATGCCGGCCTCTTCGGCGTCAAAACTGGTAATTTGATTTTTTTTATTCATGGCGTGATTTGTTCTGCAATGGTTTCCATGTTTTCGAAACAGACTTCTCGCCCCAAGCGGGCTCCTTCTGTACGCGCAAATTCAAAAAGCTCGTGCAGGAAGCGAATCCCTTCGCCTTGGAATACGGGGTCGACATGGCAGGCGGTGATGAATGGGATGTCGGCTGCCAGGCATTGCCGAAAATCATGTTGTGCCAAACGCATTGCCGCCGCATATTTTTCGGGGGTCAGGTACCAGGTGTAATCACAGGTCAGCGGCAGCAGACAACCCTGGAATTTGCTGCCTAATTGCTGGCAGCGTTCCCGGGTGATTTCCCTCGGCGGCACTTCCATACGGTCCAGGATGTAATCCCAGCCGGTCTCCTGAAGGCATACGGAACTGTCAAAACGATATCCTTCTTCTGCAAGCGCCTGAAACATGCCTGGACTTTCTTGCAGTGCCGGCGCACGGAAACCCAGGATTGGAAAGCTCAAAGTGTTTTCCAGGATTCCCCGCCCCTGTCGCAGCCTGGCACGGCAATTTTCGGTGCTATGTTCTCGGGCGAGGGCATCCGCGTTTTCGCGGGCAAAGCGTTTATTTTCCGTTTCATGTGGTAAATCCAGAATCATGTCGGGAGGGATTCCTAGTTCAAAGCGGTTATGACTCAGGCCATGCTGGGCAAAAGCGTGTCCATGCTCATGGGCAGCCCGAATGATTCCCGCATAGTCACCAGGCAGTTGGTTAAACGGCTTTCCGGATTCTTCATCAACAGGTACTACAAAAAAAGTTGCCGGAATTTTTTCAAGATCAAGAAAATCAATCAGTTTACGGAAATTTTCCACCTTGCACCAGTGTGCGAGGGTAACATCATCCACGCTCATGCCGAAAAAGAATTTTTTCATGTTTTTTCCTTTGCAGAATTATGCGAAAATAGAGGTGGTGTCTGTTACTTTGGTGGGCAGGTAGAAACTTTGCCGGAAAGCTTCGGCATATTGTACCTGGATTCTTGAGCCATGGAAGCGAGCCCGTGCCTCCATTTCATCTCCCCAGTCATCAAGATGGCCGCCATCCTGGTCATAGGCCGACATTGCCGCGATCTTGTCGGTAAATTCCTCGGAGATATCAACCAGATGTGAAGGTTGCGGCAGCAGGTCATTGACTTCGAAATGAAAATATCGGCTGGCAGTCCAGGGGCGTTGCCCAAAGTCTGCCGTGCAATTCCAGCGAGCCTGGTTCCAGGCATCAATAGACATTTGAGCCATTCCATGGTGTTGAAAATATTCAGCCGGCCAGTGTCCGAATATTACTTCAGGCTGATATTTGCGGATTGCGCCAATACACTGCCGGTAATACGAAGCATTGGCTCCAACTTCAAAATCTCCGACATCAAAACATTCCAGCGAATGCACTCCAAGCAGGGCATGCGCTTTTTGAGCACCTTCCTTGAAACGACGCACCGCTGCTAGACTTCCACCCGGGACGGTATAAGCTTCATCCCCATTGCCAAAACAAAAAACATTCACTTCACAGCCGCTCTTTACCAGTTTGCGGATGGTTCCGCCCATGGCAATCACCGAATCGTCAAGATGCGCCCCTAAAATTAAGACCCTTTTCATGCTGCCCCCAATGTGATCAATCCAGGTTACTGCAATTAATTTATAACCGCACTGACTCAAATTCGTCGCATATTCTGCTCTTTATTTTGCATTTTATGGCTTATTTTTCAGCTGTTAGTCTTCAGCTATCAGCTGATGAAAGGAAACCAATGATGCTATTCGAAAAAAGAATCTTTCATATTACATTAACATTTTTTCATCCTGTGATTTTGTATTCGGTTATGATCTTTCCCAGCAACAGAAAAGGGATTCGGCATTGGAGGATTTTCTCAGATTTGAAGGTATAACCAAGACCTATGGCTCAACCGTAGCGGTGGATAACGTTTCATTCAGTATCCAGCGCGGGGAGATCTTTTCGTTGCTTGGTCCCAGTGGTTGCGGCAAGACGACCCTGTTGCGCTTGCTGGCCGGCTTTGAAGCACCGGATTCCGGGCGGATTATTCTGGATGGAGAGGATATCACCGATCTTTCGCCAAACCATCGCAAGGTCAATACCGTTTTTCAGAATTATGCGTTATTTCCGCACATGACGGTTCGAGAGAATATTGCCTATGGCTTGCGGGTTGCGAAGCGTCCCCGTGCGGAAATTCATGCGGAAGTGGATCGCATGCTCAGTTTGATTCAGATGGAGAGTCATGCCCAGAAGAAGCCCAGTCAGATCAGTGGTGGCCAGAAGCAACGTACGGCGATCGCCCGGGCACTGATCATGCGTCCAAGAGTATTACTGCTGGATGAGCCGCTGGCTGCGCTCGATCTCAAGCTGCGTCAGCGCATGTCACTGGAATTGAGTCTGATCCATGATGAAGTCGGGATCACCTTCATGTATGTAACTCATGATCAGGGCGAAGCGATGAGCTTGAGCGACCGCATTGCGGTGATGAACAATGGCATCATTGAACAGATTGGGACTCCGGCGGAAATCTACGAAGCCCCCAAAAGCAGTTTTGTCGCTGCCTTTATCGGCGATACCAACTTTTTTGACGGAAGCATTTCTGAAGTCATTGACAGTGAATACTGCCGCATCAGTGTGACTGATCTGCCGGCGCGGCTGCTATGTTTCAACGATAAAAAATTGAACCGTGGAGATCTGGTTCATCTCAGCATCCGCCCGGAAAAGTTTCAGATTTCCTTGGACCCGCCGCAGGTTGGCCCGAAGCACAATGTTCTGGAAGCCACGGTCGAGGATATTATTTATCAGGGCGATCACACTCGGTACTGGGTTGATATCGGCAATGACTGGCGCATTTCCCTGACCCGGCAACATACCCGTTTTATGCTCGATGAACGTCCGATCAAATGGAAAGACCGCGTCTATATTTCCTGGCTGGCCGACGATGGCTTTATGCTGGAACGCTACAGCGAGGCCGATGAAGAACTGCTGCAGGCTCCGCCACAAAGCGTTGGTGAAACCGAAGTGGAAGAGGACAGCGAGTTGTCCGCTGCGAGTGAGGGGGGAACCCAGTCATGAATCTGCGACGGCGTCAATTGCTTAAGGAATGGGGACTGACTTCACCCTCTCTGCTCTGGCTCTGTTTCTTTTTTCTGCTTCCGACCCTGATCATCTTCGCCATCTCCTTCAAACCATCCGATCCACTTGGTGGTGTGGGGGACGGATGGACACTGCAGACCATCCTGGCCTTGCGTAACCCCAATTATCCTGAAATCATCGGTCGTACTCTCTGGATGAGCGCTTTGACGACAGTTATCACGCTGGTACTTTCGGTTCCGATTGCCTATCATATCGCCCGTTCCAAACCCTGGAAGAGGGATCTGATGCTGCTGTTGACCGTGGTTCCCTTCTGGACCAGCTTCCTGATCCGGATTTTTGCCTGGAAAGCGGTTCTGCATCCCGATGGCCTGCTGAAGAAAGCGTTGGTTTTCTGTCAGCTGATTTCTCCGGAGTCCTTGTTGCTGTACCGTCCAGGTACGGTGCTGATGGTGATGATTTACACGGAGTTGCCCTTTGCCATTTTGCCGTTATATGCTGCAGTTGAAAAGTTTGATTTTGGTTTGATTGATGCGGCGATGGATCTGGGTGCCGGGAAGCTGCGGGCCTATTTGAGTATTTTTATTCCGGGCATCCGCAATGGTCTTCTGTCGGCCTGCCTGATGGTTTTGATTCCCTGCATTGGCAGTTATGTCATACCGGATGTTGTTGGCGGCATTGATTCGATGATGATTGGCAATGTCATCGCACAGCGTACTTTTGTTGACCGGAATTTGCCGCATGCCAGTGCTCTGGCAGCGGTGATGACGATCGTCATGTTCCTGCCACTTTTGTATTTCTTGAAAGGCAAGAAACAGGAAGACGGCACCGCCACTCCGGCCAGAGAGGTGGTGTGATGATCAAAAAGAGCAAAATTCCCGGTATTCTGACCTGGCTGGTGCTGCTGTTCTTTTATCTGCCCATCCTGTTACTGGTGGTCAATTCCTTCAACGCCTCCCGAACCGGCGGCAACTGGGGAGGCTTCACCCTCAAATGGTATGCTCAACTTTTTACCGCACGGGAAATCTGGAATGCGTTGATTAATTCCCTTCTGGTCGCCTTCTTCGCAACCCTGATTTCAACCCTGCTGGGAACGACCGCGGCCATCGCATTGCATCGCTATAAAGGCAAATTGCAGAATATGCATTATTGTCTGGTGTATGTTCCCTTGGTGGTGCCGGAAATTCTGCTCGGTATCAGCCTGCTGCTGTTTTTTGTGGCTTTACAAGTGGAACTGGGGTTGCCAACGATGATTATGGCACACGTGACTTTTTGCGTCAGCTATGTGGCCATGGCGGTGCTGGCGCGCTTGCAGGATTTCGACCAGGCTCTCCTGGAAGCCTCCCGCGACCTCGGCGCAAATACCTGGTATACGACCCGGAAAGTCCTGCTGCCGATCATTTTCCCCGGCATTGTTGCAGGTGGTTTGCTCGCCTTTACCCTGTCTATTGACGACTTTGTCATCTCGTTTTTTGTCGCCGGACCGGGCTCGACTACCCTGCCCATTCAGATTTACAGCATGATCCGGCGCGGTTCTATGCCATTGATCAATGCCCTCTCCAGCATACTGCTGGCGGTAACTTTCCTGATCATCCTGGTTATTCAGTGGATCAGCAAAAATCAGGAAAAAAAGGAGAAGACATAATGCAGACTTACTGCAGCATTGCTGCTCTGCCGGAAATTTCCAAGGCATCCTTTGCCTTTCTGACCCATTCTTTACCCGGCGGGTTTGGATTGATTGGTTTGCTGCTGACTATTTTTTGCCTGATTCATGCTTTGCGCACCCGGCAGGATTTCTGGTGGTACCTGATCTTGCTTCTGATGCCGCCCTTTGGTGCTTTGCTGTATTTGTTCATGGTTATTTTCAAAGGGGCTGGCGAGTCTGCGCAATTTGTTCTTCCGGAGCGTGGAGCAGGAGCTTTGAACCGGCGTATAAAGGATTTGCAAGATCGACTGTCCGAGACGGATACGATTGCCTTGCGATCCGAGCTGGGACAATGCTACCTGAAACTGAAAAACTTCGAGAAGGCAGAAATGTATTTTGAAAGCTGCCTGCAGGGAAATTTCCGGAATGATCCCTTTCTTCTGTACAGTCTGGCGCAGGCCTGCTATGGAAAGGGAGAAGATGAAAAAGCCCTGGAAACACTGAAAAAAACATTTCGGGAGGACTACCGGGATTATCTTAACGAGCGTTATTTTCTACAGGCAAAAATCCTCGGGAGGCAGGATCGTCCTCAAGAAGCATTGGATATCTACAGTAAAATCGCACATCATTTTACCAGCCCGGAATTTTTCTGTCGTCAGGGCTTGCTCCAGGATAAACTGGGCGACTCCGAAAAGGCCCATGCTTTTTATCTGATGGCTCTGAGACAGGCCAGTAAACTGACACCAGATGAATTGAAAGAAGCGCAAATCTGGCTGGCGCTTGCAACAAGAAATTTGAGCGGAAAAGAAGAAAAAGAATCCTGAAAGGGACATGGGGGGGCAAAGGTATGGATAACCTGGAACGAAAACGAAAATTGCGGCAGCTCCTTCTGGCGGTTCTGCTGCCCTGGCTGCTGTTGCTGATCTTTCGGGTCGGCATTTTATGCAATGATGGCGAAACGGATCCAGACGCGTTTTATCATGCTAAACTTGCGGAGCAGGGGCCTTCCGTTTTCCTCGCAAAACAGTTTCCCGCTCTCAGCATGTCGATCTGGAAAGATCACTTCAGCAACAAGGAAATGGGCTTCCATTTTATTCTTTGGGGGCTGCATCGGGTGGGCAGTGCTGTAGGATTAAAAACCAGTTTCCCTTTTCATTTTTATACCCTGTTTTTTCTGGCTTTGCTGCTGACAGTCATTGCACTGACCCTGGTTCGCTGGAATATTTCCTGCCCGTGGTATTATACGCTTCTCTTTACAGGAGCGTATTACGTGTTTACCACTCGATTACTGTTTTTGAGAGCCTATCTGTTGTCAATGAGTCTCTTTGTCCTGGTTATCTTCCTGCTGTCAGCAGAAGAACTTAAAAAAAGCAGATGGCGTCTGAGAGGACTTTTTGTCATCGGAATCCTGTTTTCATGGTGCTACAGCAACCCTCATTTTATCCTATTCCCAACGGTGGCATTCGCTTTTGCAGAATTTTTAGCTGACCGGAATTGGCGGCGTCTGCCCGTATTGCCGTCTGTAGCCCTTCTTGGGGTGATCAGCGGACTATGCCTGCATCCGCAATTTCCCAATACCTGGTTGATCCTCAAAATCCAGTGCTGGGATGTCCTGAAAATGGTCTTTGGTTCCGGGGCAGAAGCAAAAATCCGGGGTGGGAATGAGTTTTATTTCAATTCCTTTCAAAGCCTGATCCGGGCACCCTTTCTGGCTGGCTTGCCGTTTTTCCTTGCTTTTCTGGCCTGGCGCTGGCGAACATACTGGTTCCAAGCGGGCTGGCAGCGGCGTGTCAACTTTAATGCTCTGCTGCTGTTGTTTGTCAGCTCGTTTATAGCATTCCTTTTTATCTTCCGCTTTATTGAATATGCCATGCCCTCTGGAGTGCTCCTTACCGCACTGCTGGCACAAGGCTGTGAAAAAGCGGGGAAGGAGGCAGGGGGAAGGCAATTTCTGGCCAGCTGTCACCTGATTGGATTCTATGTGATCTGGTCGTATATGTTGCTGGTGCCCTCGTTGCTGGCTTTCAAAGGAAAAAATCATAAGCCATACAGCGGAGTTGCAGACTGGGCTCAACGGAAAGGAATCCCTGCCGGAACAATCATTGCTAATCCACGCTGGGGGGCTTTTCCGATGCTCTATTACGCCATGCCGCAATACCGTTATTTCAACGGGCTTGATCCCATGTTTGCGTATGCGTACGATGCCGAAAAAGCACTGATTGTTGAAGACATGCGTACAGCAAGCAACATCCTCCCGCCCGAGAAATTCCGGGAATTAACCGGGGCGGATTACCTGCATGTTTCAGCCGACAGCACTAAGCTTGCGACAGCGGTATTGCGGAAGGGCTATACTTCAGTGTATTATGGATGGGATGGCTGGATCTTTCAACTGAAAGATTCAAAAGTGGCGCAACCGTCCCGGTTGTGAAGGATTCCTTTTTTAACCACGAAAGACACAAAAAGGCTTGGGGTGAGCTGGCGCCCACAACCTAAGTTTCAGGATACGGACAGAACACGGACGGGACACGGACGGGACACGGACGGGACACGGACGGGACACGGACGGGACACGGACGGGACACGGACGGGACACGGACGGGA
>JAQVUB010000514.1 GCA_028699735.1 Lentisphaeria bacterium
ATAAACTGGCTTCCCTGCTGTTGATGGAAGATGTGAAGCACGAGCAGCTTTTAATGCTGACTTTTTCAAGAGCGGCGGCAACCGAATTTAAAAAAAGGCTTCTGTCTCTCATTGGCAATGCCGCCCTCTATATTGAAATAAAAACCTTTCACTCCTACTGCTTTGATTTGTTGGGCAAGGTGGGCAGCCTGGAAAAATCTGACGCCATTCTCAAAAAAACCGTTGAAAAAATAAAGAACGGAGAGGTCGAGGCCGGACGGATTACCAAAACCGTTCTGGTTATAGATGAAGCACAGGACATGGATGCAGACGAGTTTGCCTTGATAGATGCACTGATGGAGCAGAACGAAGACATGCGAGTCATTGCCGTTGGCGACGACGACCAGAATATTTTTGAATTCCGTGGCGCCAGCGCGAAATATTTAGATAAGTTTATTCGGGAAAAGCAGGCGGTCAAATACGAGCTGGTTGAAAATTTCAGGAGCAAAAATAATCTGGTCGAATTTACCAATGCCTTTGCAAAAACCATTCGCCATCGCTTAAAAACCACCCCTGTCGTTGCCAGACAACGAGATAACGGAATGATAAAACTGGTAAAAGGTCAGAATGATGAGCTAATAACGCCACTGGTGGAAGATCTTCTTGCAACGGATCTTTCCGGAACGACTTGCATTTTGACTAGAACTAATGAGGAAGCGCTACAGATTGCCGGGTGTCTAAATCACAAGGGCATGCCGGCAAAGCTGGTTCAAACCAATGACGGCTTCAGCTTATTTAATCTTCGGGAGGTGCGGTTTTTCTTAAACCGGTTAAATCTCGCTGATGATATTTTTATTATTGGCGATGACGTTTGGGAACAGGCGAAAAGAGATTTAATTAACACATTTGCAAGAAGCACAAAATTGGATGTATACGCTAATCTGATAAAAGATTTTGAAGCGACCAATCCCAAGCAGAAATACAAATCGGATTTGGATGTCTTCATCAAAGAATCAAAACTCGAAGATTTTGTCCATGGAAACGGTCAAGTTATTCTTGTTTCAACTATGCATAAAGCTAAAGGAAAAGAATTTGATAATATTTTTATAATGCTTACGAGCTATGGCGGCTCGTCAGATGAAGATAAGCGCTTGTTGTATGTGGGAATGACCAGGGCAAAGCAGCGCTTAAATATATATTTCAATGGCGATCATTTTAAAGGCATTTCCGCAGAGGGATTGGAACGGCAAAGAATTCAACGCGGATATTTGCCACTGTCGGAAATGATCATGAATCTGACCCATAAGGATGTCAATCTCGGATATTTTAAAAATGTCCAAAAACATATGGCAAGCCTGATGTGCGGTGACAGTCTTGTTAAAGCCGAACATGGCTGGGCCAATCCAGATGGGCAATTGGTTTTGAAGTTTTCAAGGCAATTCAATGAAAAATTGCTTGCAATTGAAAAAAGCGGATTTCTCCTTCACGAAGCCAAGATCGGCTTCATCCTCTACTGGAAAGAAGAGGATGCAAAGGAAGAGGTAAAAATCATTTTGCCGGAATTGTATTTCAACAAGTTATCCCAAAAAGAAAAGGGAGACACAGGAACATGAAAGTATTGTTAATATAATGACTTATGTTTATCTTGCAGAACGATCTGGTCTTACCCACCTTATTACCTACCTGGGTGGAGATGCAGATTACTCTAAGCGTGAGCATCCCGGATGACCACTTAAATTCCCCCACCCCAGCGGTTGGCAGAACGATGGCAATTTATTTTTTTCTTTTCTAATGCAAGTCTTTTAGAAGTCTCCTTGGGCCGGTAACTTCCTTTGAAACTTAAGAAGACAAACGCATTCAGATAGAGATGATCCAGACGTCGCCTCCTTCGGGAATCGCGCCTTTGGACAGCTTGTTTTATCAGGTTGTCACCGAGACCGTTAAAAAGCATTCGCCCGAGGCCGGCGTATTTCCGCTTCTGATGGCCGGGGCATCCGACGGCCACTACTGGCGTTGCCTGGGCTATCCGGCATACGGATTTACGCCGATGATTCTGGAACGGGCGGACATCGGCCGCGTCCACGGCATCGACGAGCGCATCTCCATCGACAATCTGCTTTTCGAAATCAGGATGACCCGGGATATTATCAAGACGCTGTGTGCATAGAAAGCGGCCACATGCATGAATCAGTTCGCCAGGAACCGCAACATTTCCGGCGGCATGAGAAACCAGGTCGCCAGGGAGCGGCCAATGATTTTTCCTTCCGCGTTGAACAGGACCGTTCCGGTAAATAATTTCCTTCCATCGCTCCCAACCGGCCATGCAGCGACGACACATGGCTCGTCACAGCGCAAGGGCTTTTCGATCCGGCCGATCAACCGCCCTAAAAAACCTGGTTTCGTATCCGTCAGTTCCCAGAGAGCATAGGCCCCCGGACAGTCCAGTGCCGTCCAAATAAATTCCGGCAGGACATAACCCTGCTCGTTGCCATACGCAGGTGCCGGTGTCCAGGGAGCGGCAACCATGTTGGCGCCTGTAACGCGGCCCGGGTGTATCTTAAGGCCTTCCCCATCCGGCACATCCGCGCCGCAGCAAAAACAGA
>JAQVUB010000515.1 GCA_028699735.1 Lentisphaeria bacterium
GCTAGTCATAATCGCCTTTCGGCTGCGGTCCATATTTGGACTTGACCGAGCTTTCAGCTGCAAAATTGGCTGCCGACGAAGCGTCATAATCGCCTTTCGGCTGCGGTCCATATTTGGACCCACAGTCCGGTAGGTTCTTGAAATACTCTCGCAATCTTCTGTCATAATCGCCTTTCGGCTGCGGTCCATATTTGGACAGAGCAACACGAAAGATATGAAATTCGCGATCCGCGTAAACAAGTCATAATCGCCTTTCGGCTGCGGTCCATATTTGGACTGTCTGTGACATAATATATTGTTTATGAGCGGAATATCTACTGTGTTCGGCGGCGGGGGATTTTTTGGTTGAATTTGCAATAGAATCTGTCATTAAAATCACCGGTATATTTTTGTAAGTATTTGGCTATCAAGTTTCGGCGGCATTTCAGGGGAATGCTTGTCAAAAAATTCTGCCGCCGACAGCCCAAGCCGGCGAGTTCCAGGCAAAAAATCAAGTGTTCATTTGATCGGTCTCCTTTTGTTTTTTGAAGAAAGATTTTCTGCTGTTTTCGTCACCGGTTTTGATTAAGGGCTTGTAAAGCAAATTCCGAGTAAAAAATCTCCGGTTTGGACATCGGCTTTCCTACTAAATTTTCGTACTACGATCATTACATTTCTTGTTTGAAGAAGATTTTATGGACGAAAGACGATGGACAAGGGACGATGGACCCTATGGATCCTATGGACCCTATGGATCCTATGGACGATGGACTTTGATGGACAGGTTGACGGCTGATAGCTGATAGCTGATAGCTGATAGCTGATAGCTGATAGCTGATAGCTGATAGCTATGGGCTGTGGACACCAGCCCACCCCAAGCCTTTTCGTACTACTATCACCCCAATTCGCTTTTTTTGAGAAAGAATTTTTGAAGCATGACACGCAAGTTTCTTGCCTTGAGATGCTTTCTCATTTTTTGAGAATTTTTGCTGGTTTTTTAGTTTGATGTGATGAAAGCGAACTGCGATGCCTTCTGCCAGCGAGAACGCGAGCGCTTCAGATTCCCTCCGACGGAGACAACAAGAAGGGAAATGACCACACAAGCTTACACGGATCAAGGGGAGCCGCCGGGACGGCGGCGGTCCATATTCCCTCCGACGGAGACAACAAGGAGGGAAGTTACCACATAGGGTTCAAGGTACAAGCATGAAATTTTGCACAGCGATCTCTTACCTCAACGCAACAACCTTAAAAAAATTTCGTGACTTTTCGTGTTTTTCGTGGTTAAATCTTTTTGGATGCTCTCTATCTGGGATGAATGCGGGCTGATCGATTCATCCGACAAAGTAGCACAGGATTTTTTTGGGGCGTGTAATCAGTCCGAGCAATTCGACATCCTGTATGCAGGATTTGCAGATTTTGTAAGCGATGATGCAGTCTTCCTCTTCATCGATGATGTCCATCAGCTCGAGCCAGAGTTTTTCGAACATTTCCTGTTTCAAATCACATTCGAAGACGCTTTTTTCGATACGAATTCCATAGAGTTCGCAGGTTTTTGCGACTTTTCGCAGCCGGTTAGCATCAGCGATATCATAGGCAACCAGTCTGAGCATGTAACGGCATTCCCTGTCGGCGGGGTTTTCCTCTTCTTCCGCAGCCGGATAGTAGCGGTTGAACCATTCCACCGGCTTGTCCCAATGTTCGGCTTCGTCCATCATGGCATCAGAAAGAATTCCGGTTCCTTGCCAGCTTCAATCATTTCACAGACAGCATTGACCATGGCTCGGATCACGCGGCGAAAAGTCACCCGGGAACCGCCTTTGCTCTCCGCAAAAAACCGTTCCATATACTGTTCATATTCCGTAAAGAAAATCCTGCGACTTTCCTTTTTCAGGTACACTCCGCCATCCTCCGGATTGTTTTCGAAGTGTTCCTGTCTGAGCAGCTTATGATTCAGCAAGTTCAGTGCAAGCAGGTCTCCCAGGGGTGCCCGGAGCGGTTCAAGCAGGTCCAATGGCAGCGATGGACGTCCATAGCTGATTTCATGCAAAAAGCCCAGGCAGGGATCGAGTCCGGCGCAACGTACCGCTGCATCGATCTCCGCCATGACAATGGCATAGGTCCATGACAAAATAGCATTGGCGGCATCGCGCGGTGGACGGCGATTGCGGGAGACAAACGGCAGTTCCTCCGGGAAAAAGGCGGCCAACCGCCGAAAATAGACAGCACTGGCAATGCCTTCAATGCCGCGAACCGAGGCTGGCGTCTCCACATCGGTCACCCGACTGGCATATTCCAGAAGGCTATTGCAGGCATCCTGCTGGGCCGGTTCGGCAGATTGTTCCCGATTGGCTGCCAGGCGCTGCAAAACCCGCCGCATATTGCGGATTTTGGCATGAATCAGCTGTTTTGCCGCAGTCAGAGCCAAGCTATGATTGCGTGCGGCATCATACTGGCGCAGCCTGCGGAAAGCGCTGCCATTGGTATTGGGCAGCATGGAACTCACCCAGCGTCCATGCGGTGACAGGAAAAACACGGGGATTCCGTGATAGATGAAATGATGCTGGAGCTGCATGGTGATTTTCGGATAGCCGATGAGCAC
>JAQVUB010000516.1 GCA_028699735.1 Lentisphaeria bacterium
ATCTGGAAGACACCGTCGGTATTCCCGCGAACAAAGTCCCATATCTCCCGAAACGCGACGAGATCGAGTTCAATCCAATCGACAGGGCGGAGGAGATTATCGCGTGATACGCGGATGGACCGCCGATCACTCATGGCGGTGAAAGCGCCTGTTACAGTCCGTCACGGGATCAAATCCGAATGCCAAAGCGCCATACCTTTGATTGCGAGGAGGAATATTATTCGACGCTTTTTCATGAAATGTCGCACTCGACCGGAGCGAAAAAACGGCTGAACCGCCCCGGCACGGAACATATCAGCTTCGGCAGCGAGGCCTACTCCAAGGAGGAATTGATCGCGGAAATGGGGGCGGCGTTCCTCTGCGCCCAATCCGGGATCGGACACGCTACGCTCAAAAACTCCTCGGCCTACATTCGAAGCTGGCTGGAGCGGTTGAAAAGCGACAAAAAGCTGATCGTCCAAGCCGCGCAAAAAGCGCAAAAAGCCGTCGATTACATCCTCAAACCCGCTCAAACGCAGGAGAAAGCCGCATGAAAACTTTTCAACAATGGGCCGCAGGAAACCGCCATCTGGACACGTTTCTGAAAATCGGCGACGAAGTCGATGAAGAAATGGCGGATTATTTTCTGAACACGCTCCCGCCGCGCACCATGAAACCGGATTTGATCCAACTCGGAGAACCTTACGATCACTATCGGAATGCGAATCGACAAACCTGCGGAACCTACGCCACGCTCAAGCGAGTTGACGGCAAATGGATCTATGCCGGACTTTGTTTCGCGGGAGAATCCGAACCGGCCAAACATCACATCTTTGTCCGGCAGACCGGCGAAAAATCGGATTCCGAGATGACCTTTTTTACCAATATTCATACCCAAATGAAATACGTGTGCCATCAGCAGCAATGGCACGGCATGGCATCCGACCGTTCCGACGGTCCGCTGAAAGCGGGATTAATCATTCATATTGTGGACAACACCGGAAAACAAATCTCCGAAGAAATAACCATAAGGGAATCGTGAAAAATGAGTTTGAACTATGATATTTCCTGTGTCAAAAACTGGCGGCGGAAGCTGAAATCGAAAAACGGGCAAGTGCTTTTTGAAACCCTGCTCTATACCTTCATGGTGATCGGCGTCAACCGGATCACGGAAGACGGCTTTGGTGAAATCGAAGAGCGCCTGATCCGTTACCAACGCATTTTCGGCCCGTTGATTATCCGGACCAATAAAAACAAGCTGCTGATTCCTGTCGTGATCACGCAAAATGATCTGAGGAAATGGCTTGGGATGAAAACGAATATCCGTTCAATGACGAATGCGGAGTTCGATCGCCACATCCGAATGCTTGCCAGAAAACACAACCAATTGAGGGAAAAACAATGCCGCAATTCCTGAACATCGTATTCATTCAAAATGAAGACGCGGCAGAACCGCTGAAAATCCTTGAGGAACAAGGAGAATCAGCCGCGCTCCACTATCTGTGCAAGTGGGACTATGCCGAAAACGACGGAGAAACTTACGACGAAAATCCCCGCGGCAGCGGCGATTCCGTCTATCGCGAAGGAAATTATATCATGACGTACAACACATCGCTGGGATATATCGGATTGTGTAATATTATTGAAACCGGAGAAAAAGCATTATGAGTTCAGGATGGGCTTCAAGTTCGCTTTGTGTCATTTGCAAAGATGCGGAACAGGCAAAATCATTGATTCAGAAATTTAGAATCGACCAGCCGGAAGGCGGTATTTTTGAGGCATGGCAGGAAAAAAACACTCTCTGCGAGATTCAACTGGATCTGATCGACAGTGATGTTTCGCACTCTTTCGACAACGATGTTCTCAATTTGAGCCAATGGCTGACGGACAATTTCAATCTGCCGTTATCGGGCCACTGGCGGTTCGAATTGGATGGCGAATGGCGTTGCGAAGTCAAAAACGGTGAAATCATCGACGCCGGTCTTGATTGGATCGCCCATTTCACTGTTGAGCAGATTCATGAAATCCGCAAATGGGCGGAAAAGCAATATTCAACAAAAATCGCATCTTGAGGTAAATAACATGAGAAAACGTCTTTTCGGATTTTTCTGTCACGGAGCCTGATTCAGAAAATCACCATATATGGAGCTATCGTCTTTTTTGAGCACAATTCAACCGGGCGGCATAAAGCCGCCCGGGACTGTGTCATTTTCATGTTTTGTCCCCGCACGGGGCGAGGGACAAAACATCTGGAGGTCAATCATGAGTGAAGTTAAAAACGAGAAAATTCTGTATCGGGTCAAAGGCAATCGGTTCCTTTTCGTCGTCAAAAATGTCTGGAAAATTATCTGGTTTTCCATCGGGATCGTGTTGAGTGTCGGCATCGGAACCCTGATTGCCGGTGGAATTGCCGGGATAATCTGGAACGGCGGCAAAATGAATATGGGCGTGATTTACTTCGGAATGCTGCTGATCCCGCTGATTATCACGATCCGAATTCTGCACATCATTCTACTGCGCAAAAATCAGTTCTATGTCATTACGAATAAAGGAATCAGCAGTGAAGGCGGCGTATTGATCCGCTTCAGCCAGACGCTCCGCC
>JAQVUB010000052.1 GCA_028699735.1 Lentisphaeria bacterium
AGACGGCGAGATCGGACACTATACGCTCAAGCGCGTTGAGCATCTGAGAAGAAATGTCATTTGCGCCCTGGAAAAGTTCGATTCGAATCCTTCTCGGAACGATCAGCCTCAGTGCATTCAGCCGGAGCCTCCCGCATAAGAATGAAAAAACACAGCCTTTGCGATACGATCATTCTGGCGGGCATCGGCCTGGTGCTGGTCTTTTCGCCCCTGGCCTTCGGGGCCGTGCATGTGTGGGCCTATGCGTTCGTTGAGCTGGTCGTATTTTTTCTTTTGGCCCTGTGGTGCCTGGACCGATGGGTGATTTCCCGGCAAAAGCCTTTCCAGTGGGTAAGCACCCCCTTAAACGGGTTTGCGCTGCTGATCATGGCCCTTATCCTCATTCAGACGGCGCCGCTGCCGGCCTTTGTCGTTGATCTGCTGTCTCCGAAGGTTTTTGCCGACAAAACCCAGATTCGTGATTTGCTGGCCCAGGGGGGCGATGAGGCAAATCCGGGCAAATGGTTTGCCCTGTCTTATTATCTGCATTCGACGCAGGTTCAGGGGCTGAAGCTGGCCGCGGTTTTCGGCGTGTTTTTTCTGGTGGTCAACACGGTTCGCTCCAAAGGACGAATCAATTTTCTCATATACCTTCTGGTTTTCGTGGGGCTCTTTGAAGCCCTGTACGGAATTGCCCAGTATTTTCGGCACAGCGCCAAGATCCTCTGGCTGGGCAAATGGACAGGGGTTGGAACCGGCACCTTTTTAGGGTCCAATCATTATGCGTTCTACATGGAAATGGCATTTTGTCTTTGCGTTGGCGTGGTTCTGGCCCTGAGACAAAGAGGCCGGCGCATGGTGTCCGGATTTCAGACGCCGCGATCCAGGATTCAGCGATGGGTGGCCGTGTTTTCGCCCGAATCGACCCGGCCGCGCCAGTTGTTCTTTTTGTTTGTCGCTATTTTTCTGGGCGTGGCCCTGTTGAGCTCAGGCTCTCGGGGCGCTCTGATCGCCGCCGCCCTGGGCATGCTCTTTGTTGCATTTTTATATTTAAAAAAAGGGCATGCGCGATACGCCGGCCTGGTTTTCATGCTGTTTGCCGCCGCCCTGGGAAGCGGATTGTATCTGGGGACGGATTATACGCTGGAAAAATTCAATCATCCCGAGGGGTTTTATGGAAGGATGCGGGTCACCCAATCGGTGGTTCCCATGATTGAAGATTACCCGGCATTCGGCGTGGGCCTGGGAAATTTCCAGTTTTTATATCCCCGGCATGTCCCCGGGAATAAAGACGGGGTGGCTTCAACCGGCCATGCGCATAACGACTGGATCGAGGCAATTGCCGAACTAGGGCTGTTGGGAGGGGGGCTGATCATCGGCGCTTTTTTTCTCTATCTGCATCGAATGTTTCGAATCTGGCGGCAACGAAATGATCCGCATGCCGTCGGCATCGGCGCTGGCGTCATGGCCGCGGCGATTGCCACGGGATTTCACAGCTTTTTTGACTTCAGTCTGCATTATCTAGCCAATCCATTGACGCTGGCCGCGATTCTGGCCCTGGGGTGGGTGGCCGTGCATCGCAGGGGGGCGGGATACAGCGAGTCTTTTTTTTATGGAACCAGAACGTTTTTCCTGACCCGTTTTCAGCGAATCGGACTTTTCGCGGTCGTTCTTGCGGTCATCGGCCTGGGGATGAGTCTTTCCCTGAGACATGGGCTGGCCGAAGCCTACTGCCCCAGTGAATGGAATTCCACCATGAATCTGGATTTAAAGCCGGATGCCGACAAGATTCAGGAGGCCATTTCATACAATGGCCGCAATGCGGATTATTATTTCAAGCAGGCCATGCAGAAACTCGATTATCGCATGAAATTTCAGTCCGTTGCGCCGAATGAAAGTCAGCGGATCATCGACAGCTTAACAAAAGCCATCGGGCTGAATCCGGCGCGAAGCATTTACTGGGTCGTGCTGGCAAAGCGATGGGTGGCGAAAAGCTATGACGGCTATGGATATGTGACCCAATGGCTTCCCCTGGCTGACCAGTGCTATGATATGGCCGTGAAATGCGCGCCCGGGGATGGGAAATTGCTTTTTCAGGCGGCGGCGCATTGGCTGTGGCGTTCCGCCATGTTTTCGGCTGATTCGGTGGAAAATGCCGCTGTGAATAACGCAATCTCCCGGCAAGAGGCGGTTTCAAAGTTCCAGAAACTGTTTCAGCGCGCGTTGGCCATCGATCCTGAACACTGGAAAAAAGCCGCTGAACTGGTGTGGATGTATTATCCAGAGGATACGATGATCTATGCGCTTGCACCGGATGATGATTCCGAGCTTAAAAGCGATCTCCTGAAATGGGTTGCGGAAAAATAAAAATAGCCGTTTTTTTCAGCTTTATTTGTTGGGTTGCTTATGCTAACTAGTTTACTTCCAGTCCCTTATTTGTTCAAAGCCTTTGATATGCCCCATTCTCGATTTTAATTTTTTTATCGGCACGAATTGTGCAAGTAAAACTTTTATGCTCTTCCAAAATTTTGAAAATATATGCAAAGGAGATGTTATGGGAAAATATTCGGCATCATGGAAGTGTTTATTTACGATTGTCATGGCAGTGGCCCTGCTATGTCCAGCCTTTGTTGCCAATGCGGCGATCAGCAGCGATCTGGAGGCTCGGATTGTCGCTGACGTTGAAGCCGGAAAGACCATGCAGGAAATCATCGAAACTTATGCAGACGCAGCTGGATTGCAGGATCTGGTGATATTTCTTCTCATGAGATATCCTGGGCTTTCGGCTGATATTTATTCCGGCCTGGCCGCTTATGGGGCGGAGCATAATATTCCCTCCGACCAGATAGAGCAACTCTGGCAGTTTGCCACTACGGAGGCCGGCGTTCAGGATCCATACGATCCGGTAGAGGCCACCCAGGCCAAGGATATTTATACGCATTAGAGTAATATAGGTCTTTGTGCGTCCCTCTTTCAGGGGACAGGAGAAAACTCATCTTGTCTGAAAAGATCAAAACCGAGTAAGCTAGGATAAATCGATGAAAAAACAATATTGCCGCCAACTTCTGATCTTGATTGTTGGAATTTTTCTTGCCGCCCAACCCGTTTTTGCGATGAATTTCGGGAAAATCGACGTTACTCCGATGATTAATGTTTCCGCCCAGCATTACAGCAATATCTTTTATGAAAGCGATAATGCGCAAGACGATGTCTGTCTGAAGGTCACTCCCGGGGTGTTAATAGGCTATTTGGGATCAAAGGGAAACTATCTGAACGCTGGTTACTCCGTGGACCTGGTGTATTTCAACGACTACAGCGACAACAATTATCAGACGCATAAGCCGTTTGTCTCCTTGGGCCTGGAGAGCCCCCTAGGGCTGTATCTCAAGGCGGATGACAAATACTTCAGCACCCAGGACCTTTACGGCACCGAGGACCAGTATGGCGTCGGCGAACGGACAAAGCGCTGGCACAATACCGCCGACGTGGCTGTAGGATACAGGTTCGCTGATCGATACACCCTTGAGGCGCAGTATCGCAATTATCTTCAGCGCTTTGATCAGATCAGCGATGAATGGCAGGATCGAAACGACAACCGCTATGGCGTGAGTTTTGCCGTCAAGGTGGCGCCCAAGACCGAGGTGTTTGCGCAGTATCGAATGACGGTCGCGGATTTCGACAGTCAAAACGACTCGGTGGCAAATGATGCTTTCACCTCTCAGACGTCCATGGATTATACGCTTAATGACTATTTTATCGGCGTCCGTCTGGCGGCAACGGCCAAGATCAACGGCGAGATCAAGGTTGGCTGGGGTGAGAAGGAGTACGACAATGCGTTTGATCCCAATGGAATTGCCTACGACGATGAGTCAACCTGGATTGCGGAGACCAGATTGAATTATCAGATGCTTCAGCGAACGCTTCTGACATTGCATGTTTACAGAGAATATAAGCCCTCGGTGTACAAGGGCGCTCCTTCATCATCGTATGAGGATACCGTTGCCGGGCTGGCGCTTAAACAAGGCCTTGGCAATCAGATTCTGATGAACCTTGGCGCCCAGTGGAGATACAATAATTATGTCAATGAGGCCGAAGGTCTTCCGGGAAAAGATTTTACGATTTATGACTTGAATGCGGGGTTTGAATTATCCGTCAATTCATGGCTCAAGGCCGAAGCCGGATACAGATATCAAACCAAGGCGGCCGGCGACAGCCAGTATGATGAATACGAATATGATGCCAGCATCTTTTCTATCGGACTGACCGCGGCTTACTGAAAATGCTGAAACTTCGGCCCGCGTCGGAAGGTCAATTTTCTGTCGGCCGGAATATGTAATAAATTGCTGAAAAATTAAATAGTTAACGCACGATGTTGGTCTTGAACGAGGCAGAATTTTCAAAATCGTCAAAATTTTGAAAAAAGGGGAGATCAGCTCCCCTTTTTTATTTTGGAGGCCTTGCGATCTTGAGCTGCACAGTCCTTGACGAATGCCTGCCGGAAACGGCAGGGATTTTGCTTTACGCGCAATAGCTCCCTTATGTCGGGTGGGTGCATTGTTTTGGGATGTGCGATGGCAGCGTATGGCGCGTTCCATGAAAGATATGAGACGGCCCTGGGGTTTGGCTGTGGAATAGCTTGATTTTTTTAGGTTATGGGGTATACTTTTTAAGTTTATGTTCCGAGGTTTGACGGCTTCGAAAAAAGTACTCACATCCGTCATTTCCGCGGAAGCGGGAATCCAGAACGTGTTAAAATGACTGGGTTCCCCTTCCCCGATCAGGTCGAGGACAAGCTTCAGGGGAATGGCAAATATAGGGACGAATATGAAATTTTCATGGCGATTTTTTCTGTTGTGTATGATGCTGATCTTGGTTCAAGCCTGTTTGCCGGGCGGCAATGTGGTTCGTGTGACGACTGTTTCGGAAGACAAGATCGAAGGTCTGGGCGATGACGAGTTGGCCAAGCTGGCTGAAATCCGGAAAGTCCGGCAGAACAGAGATGAGGCATTGGACATCAAAGAGGTCATTGAATCCACCCCCAACTATTCCGTGGAAGCATATCTGAAAGCCTATGGCAGTCAAGACCGGGATAAAACGTTGGATTATCGCGTGGGCGGATTTGATGTTCTGGACATCGTGGTTTATGAAGAACCGGATCTTTCGCGCAAAGATGTTCGGGTCAGCGCCGACGGGTATATCTCGTTTCCCTTGATCGGCAGGGTTTTTGTAGACGGTTTTGCCACTTCGGAAATCGAGCGCATCATCGCCGAGAAGCTCGCTGAAGGGCAGTATCTGCTCGATGCCCATGTTGCGGTGATGGTGGTGGATTATCAAAGCCGTAAATATATGGTGCTGGGTTCTGTCTCCTCGCCGGGGACTTATCCGCTTCGGGCCAATGAGCGCATGCTGGACGCCATTTCCAAGGCCGGGGGCATTCAGCTTGCAAAGACCAGTTATGAGGCCGTGATTATCCGTTCAGCCGGAGATGGGAACGGAAAAAAAATCGCTGTACATATTAATTTGGATTCCTTGATGAAAAAAGGCGATCCGCTTCAAAATCTGGCGCTGGTAGACGGAGATCTGATTTACATTCCCGTTCCGGAAAACTTCTACATCATCGGGCAGGTTCACAGCCCTGGCGCTATCACCTATCAGGGAGACATCACTCTGGTGGAGGCCATCGGCATGGCAGGCGGATTTACCCCGATTGCCGCGAGAAATCGAACGCGAATCATACGGGTTGAAAACGGCGAGGAAAAAATTATCTATGTCAAGGTCGACGCCATCACCGGAGAAGGCAAAAAAACACAGGATGTGCAGATCCTTCCGGGCGACGTGATCGTGGTGCCGGAGAGCTACTGGTAGTCACCCAAAGCGCATCGCCGGCAAAACGGCGCGCTTCATTTCGGAAAATGCATGGCTGCGATTATTTGAATCAGGGACGATCAATATGGAAGAAAATAGAGAACAGGAAGTTGACCTTCAACACTACCTCAGGGTGCTATTCAAATGGAGATGGGTTGCCTGCATTTTATTTGCCCTGGTCGTCTTCTTTACGACGATATATAATTTTACGACCACCCCCTTGTACGAATCTTCGGCAAGGCTTTTGATTGAAAAGGAAAATCCCAATCTGGTGTCCATTCAGGAGGTCATGGCCGTGGATGCCAGCGGACAGGACTATTACCAGACCCAGTATCAGATCATTCAAAGCCGGGCCGTGGCCCGGGCGGTGATTGAGCGACTGGATCTGGCCAGCAGCGAAGAATTTTTTCCAAAACCCAAGGATCATTTCATCGCCCAGTTCCATCATTGGATGAAGCAATCCATCGCGGACGCCAAGCAATGGGCGACTGCCCTGCTCAAAACTCCGGATGACAGGTCCATGGCCGAGGATGCATCGGAAGCGGATTCCGCGTTGGTTTCATCCTTCATCAATCGGATCACGGTCAGTCCGATTCGAAACAGCCGACTGGTGGATGTCAGCGTGCAAGCGAAGGATCCGAAGCAGTCCGCCCGCATGGCCAACGCCCTGGTGCGGGCCTATATCGATCAGAATCTGGAAGCCAAGCTTGGCGCGGCCAAGGATGGGGTCAAATGGCTCGGCGAGCGCATGGAGGAAGAGCGCACAAAGGTTGAAACCGCGGAATTCGCGCTGCTGAAGTACAAGGAAGAAAATCAGATCATCACGGATTTTTCCAGCGATGTTGAAATGATCACCGCGCAAAAGATCGCCCAGATCAACACCCAGGTTCTGGAAGCCGAATCCGCGAGAGTGGAGGCCGAAACCCGCTACCAGCAGGCGTTGGCCCTGGAACAGTCTCCGGAAATGCTCGATTCGATTCCAGAGGTGTTGAGCAACGACATCGTCAAGCAGATTAAAAAGATGGAGGTGGATCTTTACAATCGCATGTCCGAGCTTTCCAATAAGTACGGCCGCAACCATCCCCAGATGCAGGCCATTGAATCCGAGCTGGCGGATTTAAAGAAACGCAAGATCACCGAGGCAAGGCGAGTGGTCAGTTCCCTGAAAAACCAATATAAGCTGGCCCTGGCGCGGGAAAGCTCGTTAAAGGAAGCGCTGGAACGTCAGAAAAGCGAAAACCTGCTGCTGAATAAAAAGGCCATTCAGTTCAGCGTCCTGAAGCGCCAGGCCGAAAGCGCTCGACAGATGTATGAGCTTCTGGTCAAACGTTTCAAGGAAACCTCGCTGACCGAGGAGATGAAAACCGGAAATATTCGGGTCGTGGATCATGCCGAGGTCCCAAAGTATCCGGTGTCGCCCAATAAAAAACGCAACACGTTGCTGGCGGTCGTCATCGGCCTGATGCTGGGCGTTGGCGCCGCTTTTTTGCTCGACTATCTGGATAATACCATCAAACTGCCCGAGGAAATTAAGGAACATCTGGATATCGCCTATCTGGGGCCGATTCCCGCGTTCACGCCCCGGGAAAATCCCGATGATATTCCCGAGGATCTGGTTGCCCTGCATTCACCCAAGTCAACGGCAAGCGAATCGTTCAGGGGAATTCGAACCGGAATCCTGTTTTCCTCGGCCGACATCGCTCCCCATGTGATATTGGTCACCAGCGCCGGACCTGGTGAAGGGAAAACCGTTTGCGCAGCCAACCTCGCCATTGCCATGGCGCAATCCGGATCCCGGGTGGTGGTGCTTGACTGCGATATGAGAAGGCCGCGGGCTCATAAGGTTTTTAATGTATCGCGCGAGATCGGGTTGTCCAATGTACTGGTGGGCTCCGGCTCACTGAAGGATGCGATCGTGCCGACTCAGGTTGAAAACCTTGATTTGATTCCTTCCGGACCGATTCCGCCCAATCCATCGGAACTCCTCGGTTCCAAGCGCATGCAGCTGATCCTGGCCGCATTGAGAAAAAAATACAACCGGATTATTATCGATACGCCGCCGATTACGGCGGTGACCGATGCGGTGGTCATGGCCCAGGCGGTGGACGGCGTCGTGCTGGTGATTCGCGCCGGGGAGACCCCCAGACAGCTGGTGCAGAACGGATTGGCACAGCTTCAGTCCTCCAAGGCGCACATTCTCGGCGCGGTTTTAAACGGCGTGCATACAGGACGCGACAGCTACTACTATTATCAGTATTACTATTATTATTACGGCGAAGACGGACAAAAGCAGAAAAAAACCCGCCAAAAGAAAAAACATAAAGGAACATATGCGTAAATGCCGATTTGAAGAAGCAAGGGCCGTTTCATGATCGATCTGCATTGCCATATCCTTTGCAACCTGGATGACGGCCCTGACTGCATGGAAGAAACCGTTTCCATGGCCCTGCGCGCGGTCAATGACGGAATTCATACGATTGTCGCCACTCCGCATACGCTAAACGGAGTGTATGAAAATTCGTTTGCCCGGGTGGCCCGCGCTGTTATGCAAACCCAGGAGATCCTGAATCAAAAAAACATTCCCCTGAAGCTGGCGCCCGGCGGTGAAAACCATCTTTGCGCGGGATTGTCCGAAAAGATTCGAAACGGCGATGGGTGCTTCATTAACGCAAACGGCAAGTACGCACTGGTGGAGTTTCCTTTTCACATGCTTCCGGTGCGATACAAGGAAGAGCTTTTTGCCATCCGCTTGCAGGGCATTGTGCCAATCATCGCCCATCCGGAAAGAAGCATTCCGTTTCAGCAAGATCCTGAACTGCTTGCGGAGTTGGTTGCAATGGGATGTCTGGTTCAACTGACCGCCATGAGCGTTACCGGAGAATTCGGAGAGCAAACCATGCGTTGCGCCCACGGGATGCTCAAACAGGGCACGGCCCATGTGATTGCCTCTGATGCGCATTCATCGGGGAACCGGGCGCCTGTGCTTTCCCTTGCCCTGGAGGCTGCTGCGGACGTGTTGAAAAACAAAGCCCTCGCCAGGACATTCTTTTTTGATCATCCGCGGGGGATCATTGAAGGCAAGGAACTGACGATCCAGGCTAGACCCAATCCCGATGCGCGCCGAATGACTTTTCCAGAGAGAATAAAAGCTTTTTTGGGCGCGTAAGATCCAATCGGGCAGGGGGCTCCAGTCAAGAATGACGCAAAATTGTGTAAGACGCCTGCCGGCGTTTGGCGTTTGGCGTTTGGCGTTTGCAAGGATTTTCAGGAAACATCTGGAAAAACACGTTATCAATAACTGGTCAGAAATTTCGGTTAGCGTACGCCGCAGTGACGAGGGATGCCGCGCAACGCAGAAATTTCGGTAAATTAAGGAGCAAAAACGATGATTTCAAAAGTGCGCAATCGGTTTGGGTTTTGGGTTTTGGTTCTGTGTCTGGCATTTACGATCATCTTTTCGGGGTGCTCCGCCTTTCGATCCGGCAGCAACCCGCAGGCTTCCAGCGAGCAGGTTGTTGAACAACGGGACAATAAGAACGCGCCGCTTTACTATGATTTCGGGGATGTGCTGGTTCCAAGACAACTGACCGTAGACAAAAAACTTTCCTTTGTCTATCGGACCCCGGGGTTTTCCGCGGGAGTTCTTTCGCTCAAAGGCCGGGTGGAGATTAATTCTCTGATCGTTTTTTTCAGCAACAATATGGTCAAGGACAATTGGGATCTGGTGAGCTCATTTAAGTCGATGCGAACCATCATGCTTTTTCAGAAGGAAAACCGGTGGTGCGTCATCAATATAACGGAAAAGGATTTCTATACATACGTGGAAATATGGGTGTCGCCCACGATAAAAGAACCGAAGGCTGTTGAAATTCAGTAAGACAAACGAATCATTTCCAGCTTTTTGACTGCCACATTTTAGAAACGCGGGAATTGCATGTACGGTGAGATTCTGAAAAACAAACAGATCGTCCTGGGCGTCTGCGGCGGCATTGCCGCCTATAAGTGCGTTGAATTGGTTCGGCTTTTGATCAAGGCCGGGGCCCGGGTGCGGGTGATCATGACGCGACACGCCCAGTGGTTTGTCGGGCCGACCACCTTTGGCGCTTTGACCGGAGAACCGGTTTATGACAAGCTTTTTCAGGAGGACAGGGATGCCTCGATCCGTCATATCGAATGGGCGGAAAACGCCGATGCGGTGATCATCGCTCCGGCCACCGCCAATATGATTGGGAAAATGGCCAACGGAATCGCCGACGATGCGCTGAGCACCTTTCTTCTGGCGGTGACCGCTCCGATTATCGTTTGCCCTTCAATGAACACCCATATGTATGAGAGCCGCGCGGTTCAGAGAAATCTTGGCGTGTTGGGAACCGACGGCTGCCACATTCTGGCGCCGGTATCCGGACAGCTGGCATGCGGAGCTTCCGGCGCCGGGCGTCTGCCGGAACCTGCGGAAATCTGCGATCGGACGGTTGCCCTGCTTTCAAGGAAAGATCTGGTCGGTAAAACCGTTCTGGTAACCGCCGGTCCTA
>JAQVUB010000053.1 GCA_028699735.1 Lentisphaeria bacterium
GAGTGATCGAGCAGTTTTCGGTAATAATTGGTCACCGCGGCCACATATAAAGGTGTTTTTTTGCGTCCTTCGATTTTCAGCGAGTGTATGCCGGCTTTTTGGAGCTGCGGGAGTACCTCGCCCAATGCGAGATCCTTCATTGACATCAGTGCACAGTTGTCTTCGAGACGCGGCCCGTCTTTTTCAATGCGGAAACTGTTGCGGCAGACATAGGAGCATTCTCCGCGATTGCCGCTTGTGCCTCGCAAACAGGATGACAGCAGGCAAAGACCGCTGTATCCATGACAGAGCGCCCCATGCACGAAGACTTCCAGTTCGATATCGGGTACGGCTGCCATCGCAGCCGCTTCGCGTGCGCTGATTTCCCGGGCGGCAATCACCCGTTTGAAGCCCATTTCGCGCGCCTGCAGCATACCGTCAACATTGTGTACCGCCAGCTGGGTGCTGGCATGCAGATTCATCTCCGGAAAATAATGCCGTGCAATGCCATAAACTCCGAGATCCTGAACGATCAGGGCATCGACACCAAGATCCCGCAGCTCCGCCAGAAGTTCGATCAAGGCAGGCAATTCGTCATCCCGTAACAAGGTATTGACGGCAACATAGACTTTGCGGGGCCGGACCGGTTCCTGGTGCGCCAGCCCCAGCAGAACTGCCAGATCATCCAGCGTAAAATTGCCGGCATCCGCCCTTGCGGAAAACTGGCTCATGCCCAGATAGACCGCATCAGCTCCATAATGAAACGCAGCCACACCGCATTCAAGGGTGCCCGCCGGTGATAATAATTCCATGCTTTTTAGTGCTTTTTAGTGCTTTTCGTGGTTAAAAAAATGTATCCTCAGATGGTGACGACCAGAAAATCCCGATGAACGATTTCCTTGCTATCCACTTTGCGTCCAAGAACTCTGCAGATTTCGTCGCTTTGCGCGCCGCAGATTTTAGCGACTTCATCGAAAGCGAAATTGACGATACCGCGTGCGAGTTCCTTGCGCTCACTGTTGACGATGCAGACCGTATCTCCGCGGTGGAAGGTACCGGTCAGTCCCAGCACACCGCCGGCCAGCAGACTCTTGTTCTGCTGGCTGATGGCTTTTTCAGCCCCGGCATCGACAATCAGGCTGCCGGACGGTTCGGAGAAGAAGGCCAGAAAACGCTGCCGTGCATGCAGGCGGTTTTTGCGTGCCGGCAGAAAAAGGGTGCCGACATCTTCGCCGTCCAGAACCCTTTGCAGGTTTCTGAAATCCTTTCCGCCGGCAATCAGTAATGCCTCCCCGCTCAGATTGACAATATGCGCGGCACGCAGTTTGGTGATCATGCCGCCAACCGAATACTGATTTCCATCCGTGCCGCGAGCCATCTGAAAAATCTCTTCATTGAGAGCCGTCACCACGCTCAGACGTTCGCCCAGTTCGGCCTCACCGGCTTTGCAGAAGAGCATGCCGTCGACCGTCGTCAGAATGACCGTCAAATCTGCGCGCAGCATGGTTGCCACGTATGCGGCCAGCGTATCATTGTCCCCTACCCGGATTTCATCGACGCAGACCGAATCATTTTCATTGATAATCGGAAGCACTCCGGTTTCCAGCAATGCATTGACGCATTGAGCGACATGGCGGTTGCGCTCCTGATCATGCAGATCCGCCGCCGTCAGCAGCAGTTGTGCACATTGAAAACCATGTTTCTCACAGGCTGCCCCGTAGCAGCTCATCAGATGACGCTGACCTACCGCCGCCAGGGCCTGCAACTGCGCAATCTTCTTCGGACGAACCGACGTCTGTAAAGCCGCCATGCCAAAACCAACTGCACCAGAACTGACCAGTATGATCTCCAGCCCCTGCTTTTTCAGATTCGCCAGAACCTCAACCAGTTCCTCGATCCGCTTTTCAGACGTGGTATTTTTCCCGCCGCGCAAAAGCTGGGTGCCGACTTTGATCACCACCCGCTTGACCGACGAAAAAATCTTTTTCCGTTCGCCCTGATCCTGATAACTATAACTTTCCATAACTGCGTCCCGTCCGTGTTCGTCCGTGTCCCGTCCGTGTTCTCAAGCAAAATATAATGCCATTTCCGCACAATCAGCTTTTTTAACAACGAAAGACACGAAAAGGCACGAAAAAAAGATTGCCGGGCATCAGCGGAGTTTCAGTCCCATGAAACGGATCATCGCCTCGAGCAGGGTAGCCGGATGCGGCGGGCAGCCCGGCACGTAGAGATCTACCGGTAGAATGCCTTCCAACCCGCCGCAGACCTCCGGGCTTTCAGCATGAATTCCGCCGGAGATTGCACACGCTCCGCAGGCAATAACGAAACAGGGTTCCGGCACCGCAGCATAGGTCTTCTGCAGAGCCAGCAGCATATTTTTGCTGACCGGCCCGGTCACCAGCAGGCAGTCCGCATGCCTTGGCGATGCAACCACCTGGATATGCAGGCGGGCCATATCCCAGGCAAGCGTATTAAGCACATTGAAATCCAGCTCGCAGGCGCCGCATCCGCCAGCAGATACCTGCCGAATCTTCAGAGATTTTCCGCAGAGTTTGCGAATTTCGGCGCGGGGTTGCAGTTCATGGCTGGCTGAACTGTCCTTGCGCAACAGCTCCTGGCGGCTGAATGCGGCCAAGTCATGTTCCCGGCTGAAACGGATCACCCCTTCCGGGCAGAGCGGAACGCATTTGCCGCAAAACAGGCATTTTCCACTGTCCAGGACAATGCCGTCCTTCTCGCGACCGATGGCATTAGTCGGACAGGCCTCGATGCAAACCCGGCAGTCCGTACGGCATCGGGTATTATCAAGACAGGGCAATCCCTGAAAGCGATCCGGAAGCACCGGGCGTGTATGGGGAAAGGTGCCGGTTCTGAAACCTTGTTTGAGCCGTGCTTTAATGACACTCCACATATGCTGAATTCCCCTTCTCAGAGATCATGCCCGCAGTAGGACAGATTGAAACTTTTGTTGCATACCGGAAAATGGGAGATCTGCTCGCCGCGCAAAGCCATAGCCAGCCCGAACCAGTTATGAAAGGAGGGATCCACCACCTTGTAACTGCTGAATTTTCCGGAAGCATCGGTCAAAGCCACATGACAAAGCTCGCCGCGCCAGGCCTCGACCAGCGATACCGCAATGCGATTACCTGATAAGCGATACTTCGTAGGGGTCTTGCCTCGCAGAGGCAAGTCTTCCAGCAGATGAGCCACCGTGATCATCGAAAAAATCAATTCCCCCATCTTCACCTGGGCTCTGCCAAGCACATCACCACTGTTGTTTGACGCAAGGGGAAATGGCAATTGGTTGTAGAAACCATAGGGATGGCAAAAGCGCACATCCTGCTGCAGCCCGCTGGCTCTGGCGGCCACACCGACGAGACCAATTTCGCGGGCGGTTTCGGCGCTGACAGTTCCGGTATTTTCAAAGCGATCCAGTACCGTTGGCGCGTTAAAAAGCAGATCAGCAGCATTGTTCAGCTCGTAAGCTGTTTTTTCGATCCATGGCAGCAGCTTGTTGCAGAGGGTCTGATCGACTTCATAGCCAAACCCGCCGGGAACGATCAACCCTCGTCCAAAGCGGTTGCCGCAAAGTGCCGCGGTCATATTCAGAAAATCTCCACGAAGACGTCCGCAATAGGCCATCGTCGGGCGGAATGCGACATCGCCGGCAAGCGCTCCAAGGTCGCCGGTATGATTGGCGATGCGTTCGAGTTCCCAGGCCACCACACGCAGAGCCTGATTACGGTCGGAGACCCTGCACCCCGGAGAAAGCTGCTCAATTATCTGGCAGTAAGCGCCGGCATAAGAACAGCTGCTGTCGCCAGCGGCGGTTTCAAGCAGATGAATGCTTTTCTTGTCCGGCCCGCCAATCAGCCGCTTTTCAATGCCGCGATGCTGATAGCCCAGCGAAATTTCAAGGGAAAAGACGTCTTCCCCAAGGCACTGAAAGCGAAAATGTCCCGGTTCGATAACGCCGGCGTGAACGGGGCCGACTGCGACTTCATGCACAGCATCCCCGCTCATCGTAAAATAATCCGTTACCCCAGGGATATTCTGGGATTGGTTGAAGCGGATCGGTTTCAGCCAGGGATGCCCCTGCGGACGGATCCCGTGCTGTTCGAAGAGTTCCCGTTCAAACCAGTGAAATTGCGGGCAGTCAGGCGTCAACGAGGGATATTCTGAACCCGTATCGGTGGCCGACAACAGCAATTTGCCTTCCTGATCCAGTGCCAGTACAAGAATCAGCCGGAATTGCGCTCCCTGCGGAACTGCAAAAAAGGCCGACACCCGTCCTCCGCGTTCACGAATCACGCGAAGAGCCTGGCTGCTGAATTCCGAAAAGGAGAGCACCGGCAAATCTGCCAGAGCAGCACTGCCCGGATTTGTCAATCGTAAAAATGTTTCCGACATCGAACTTATCCCATTGGTTGCGAACCAATTTTTTAACAACGAAAAAACACGAAAAAACACGAAAAAACACGAAAAAATTTTAAAGATTGTTGCTTTGACGGATGGGCCTGCACACAAATTTGCAGTTTGTTCTGTTGATTCTCAGACCGATTCACACAATCGCGATCTACTTTTTCGCCATCTCTTTTCGACAATAAACAGGCTCATTGCATAATTTTCGCAGGCAGGCTCATCCGTCAAAGCAACAACCCCTAAAAAAATCGTGTTTTTTCGTGTTTTTTCGTGTTTTTTCGTTGTAAAAAAACAGTCTCCTGCCCCCTTACCACCACACATTCATGCGAGTCAGCCAGAAACAGACTGCGCCGCCGAACAGGATGGCCAGCATCAACACAACTGCTGGCACGGCAAAGAGTTCTTCGGCAAGCCGAGCTGGACGCGTTTCGTTAGCAAAACGTGTGCTGGTGCCCATGCACATTTTCAGAACGGTGGACAGCATTCCGGCACAAACCAGAAAAAGCAGCAACAGGACTGCGCCACCACCCCAAGGTCCCAGTTGGCAGACCAGCAGCAATTCGGTAACAAACAGCGGTGATGGCGGCGTTCCACAAACCAGTAGCACCGCCGCAATGAACAGAAAGGCATTTCGGGTGGTCGAACTGAACATGCCTTTGACAGCAGTCACCGAACGAGTTCCATAGGCCAGCAGGATATTGCCGGCAACCAGAAACAGTACCATTTTCAGCAGAGAGTGCCCAATCAGATGCCACAGGGTCGCAGTCTGCATCGTCAAATCCCTCATTCCGCAACCCCACAGCAGCGCCAGCAAGCCCATGTGCTCGACACTCGAATAGGCCAGCATTCGCTTGAAATCATGCTGACGGATGATGAAAAATGCCGCCGTAGCAAGGGAAAGGAATCCCAGTGCCAGAAGCAGGGTTTTGCAGAAATCATGCAGGCTTTCCGGCATAAACTGGGTAAAGCGCAGGATGCCCAGGAACGAGCAGTTCAGCAGGGCAGCCGAGAGCAGAGCCGAGACCGGGCCGGGAGCTTCGCTGTGGGCATCCGGCAGCCAAGTGTGAAACGGAGCCAGACCCATTTTGGTGCCGTAACCTGCCAGAATCAGGATAAAGGCGGCTTTGCACCAGCGTGCATCCAAAGCCTCTGCCCGGCCGGCAAGTATTGCCAGATTCAGGCCGAAATGGCTCTCGTCCGCCAAGGCGACAAAAAATGTTCCCAGCAGCGCCAAGCCAATGCCGACCGAACAGATCAGCAGATACTTCCACATGGCTTCGAGGGCTGCCGCCGAGCGGTGGAAGCAGATCAGCGGGGCGCTGACCAAGGTCGTCGCTTCGATGGCGACCCACATCAGCCCCAGGTTGCTTGCGCAGATTGCCAGGGTCATGGCAGCAAGGAAGGCCAGCAGGCATGGCAGGAAAATCCATTCCGGCAGCAGGCGTCCATGGGCGCTTGCTCCGGGTTCGGCCTGATTGATTTCCAGCAGTTGTTTTTCGGCTTTGAGCCAGAAACGGCAATGGATAGCCACCCAGAGAAAGAGGGCGGAGGTCAGCAGCAGAATCGTGCTGCTGAAACGATCCAGGGCAAGCCACTCCTGATCATGGATGGTCAGGATCGTCCAGCTTTTACCCAAACGCAAGGTCATCAAGCACAGCAGCAGATGGCAGACTGCGCCGGCCAGCAACCAGTTTCTGCCACGGGCTGGCGGAGCCTTGCGGCCACCAATTACAATTGCCAGCGCAGCGAGCACAGGCAGAATTACAGCCAACAACAAGATCATCTTTGGTTCCTCTCACCTATCATTATTCTGTCAGCCAAATTTTTGCTTTTAAAGGGCTTGTAAAGCTCTTCCGTCGGATCGGTCGGATCGGTCGGGGAATCATCAACCCGACTGCAGATTCGCATGCAGGCTTATCCGTCAAAGCAACAACCCCTAAAAATTTTCGTGTCTTTTCGTGTCTTTCGTTGTTAAAAAACGCTATTCCGCCGTGTTTTCTTTTGGATAATCCCGCAGTGAATTAAGTCGGTCTGCATCGATATGCTGGAATTCCCGGCTGATCTGGAAAACTGCGATGCCCATGACAAAGACGAGGACGAAGACATCGAGCAGGATTCCCAGTTCGATAATAGCTCCATGTTCGAGCATCATGCCTGCCCCGAACAGGGCAATGCCGTTTTCAAAGGTCAAAAAACCCAGCACTTGGGTCAACGCCTTGCGACGGGCAATGATCAGAAAGAGTCCGATCAGGATGCTGCTGAAAGCCACTGGCGCAACCAGCCGGGAGACCGGATTGATTGCCCCATCGAACTGCCTGGAAAACCAGAAAGAAGCTCCGATCATTACTAGCGCCAGCAGGCTGGATGCTCCATAGCCCAGTAGGGGTTCCAGTTCGCGGCGAACATCGGCTTTCTGCATGCTCCTGCGTAACAGATACGGCAGAATACCCCCCTTCACGACAATATTAATCAGGGCCAGCAGCACAATGCCAGTGCTAAAGCCTTTGTGCTCGAATCTTGCCACTGCCAGCGGCAGCAGGCCAAGCAGTAGGCCTTGGGCTGCCACCAGCCTGATGCAATGCAGCATGCGGCTCGAACAGGTCAGCAGAAAGGAGCTGAGCAGGAAAAGCAGCAGCAAAATTTCAATCAAACCGTTCATCGAAGTCCCCCTCCATCAACACTTCATTGAGCAGAAAATCGAGCAAAAAAATATCAAACCAATCACTCATAAGACCCTCTCTATAACAAATTTTTTTGGGGCTTTTCGTGCTTTTCGTTGTTAAAAAAGAATTCCACTGTAACCAAGTTTTACGTAGTACGGTCAGCGGAACATCAGCATCAGGATCATTGCCATCAGTGCAAGCACCGGCACTCCCAGGAGCACCTGCGGCACTTTCAGGAAACGGAAGCGCGCAGTGACCGATTCGACCACGCCAAGGAGAACCGCGACCAGAATTTGCGCGACGAGAAAAACCGGCAATGCAGTCAGGCCGGTGAAGAGTCCGGCCGGCATGATGATCAGCACCCAGATGGCGGAAAACAGCCAAAGCTTCAGGGCGGCGGCATAATGAATCAGGGCCAGATCCGGTCCGCCGTAATCGAGGATCATAGCTTCATGAATCATGGTCAGCTCAAGATGCGTATCCGGATCATCAAAGGGAACCCGGCAATTTTCCGAAAGCAGGATGATAAAAAAGGCGATTGCCACCAGGAGCATGGCAGCTCCACCGAGCGACCAGGCTGAAGTACCGAAGCCGTTAAGCAATCCGGAGAGGCTGAAATGTCCGGTCAGCAGCACCAGAAAGGCGATAATGCAGAAGAGTCCGATTTCGATCAGGGTGGCGAACTGCATTTCACGGCTGGCGCCCATGCCGGCGAAACTCGATCCGGTATCGAGAGCAGCCAGTACGCTGAACATCCGTGCCAGTCCAAGCAGGTAGAAAAAGAGCACAACATCGCCATCGAAAGCGAATGGAGAATCTGCAAAAGCAAAAGGCAGAAAGAGCATGCCAGTCAGCAGAGCGGCCATGGAAAGCAAGGGAGCCAGCGGCAGAATCCATGTGCTGGTATGACTGTATACGCTGCCCCTGCGCAAAAGTTTGAAGAGGTCAAAATAAAGCTGCCAGACGCTGGCTCCCTTGCAGCCCACCAGGCGCGCCTTGACCTTGTTAATCAGCCCCGGCAGCAAAGGACAAAAGACCAGGGACAAAATGACTCCACCCAGCCATAAGAAAAGAGTGCTTTTCATAAATTTTTGTGTCTTTTCGTGTCTTTTCGTTGTAAAAAAACGGCCCCCTCTTATCCGGCAAATCCCCAGACGAGCATAGCCAGCAGCGCAATGACCATAAACAGGATATAGAGATGCAGGTGCCCCGATTGCAGGCGGTGCGTAAAGATGGCGATTTTGACGGTCCAGTCAACGAGCGGTTTCCAGAACATCTGTTCGCCGCCATCTTTGCAGGTGATTTCTACTTCCCCTTCTTTCGGAAAGAGTCCCTGCGGCAACAGCAAATTTTTCACAGGACGCAGGATTCCGGCGAACAGATCCACCAGCGGTTGCACAAAAGCTGTTCCAGTGTACTGCATGCGGGCATCCGGCCGGGCAAAACCGCAATCCCAGGTGCCCTGACGCACCTGACGATTGCCCCGCGGCAGCAGATAAATTCGCACACCATACAGGACAAAAGTCAGAATCAGCAGCAAAAGCGAGCTGCACGACACCATCTGCAGAAGACTGAAAATCTGCTCTGGGCAGACACTGTTGGGAGCCATCCCTGCTGGCCAGAGCAAACCCGTCTGCCCAGAAAACAACTTGGCCATTTTCAGCGCCAGAAATGGGGAGGCAATCACCAGCAGTATGCTCAAGCCCAGGAAGGAAAACAGCGGCAGCGTCATGCTGCGCGGCAGGGGAGCTGCCTCCCGGGCGACCTTGCTTCGCGGTTCGCCTTGAAAGACAGCGCCAACCGCTTTGGCAAAAACGGTTGCAGCGAGTCCACCGCTCAAAGCTAGGGTCAGCATGGCCGCCAGCGACCAGGCCACCATCGTTTCATTGCCGGAAGCAATCCCCTTGCCCGCAGCGACATAAAGCAGCAATTCTCCAAAAAATGCGTTTCCCGGGGGCATTCCGCTGAGCGCGATAGCCGACAGCGTGAAGCAGGCACCGGTTTCCGGCAGGCGTTTTTGCAGGCCTCCGAGCTGATCCATATTCAGTATACCACTGGATTTCAGGACATTTCCGGCGGCCAGAAACAGGCCCCCTTTCAACGTGGCATGATTGAGCAGATGCAGAAAGGCGCCGCAAAAACCCAGCAGTGCGATATCCGTATTTTGCCAAGAGAGTCCCAGAAAGCCGAGTCCGAGTCCCATTCCCACAATGCCCATATTTTCAATACTCGAGTAGGCCAATAAACGCTTCAGATTCTTTTGCGGGAGGGCAAAGGTAACCCCGAGCAAAGCCCCGGCCATTCCGGTCAGCAGCAAAGCCATTCCCAGCTGCCCGGAACTCAGTACGCCAGGCAGAGTCATCCAACGCAGAATTCCGTAAAAACCCAGATTGATCATACCGGCTGAAAGCAGTGCCGACACCGGTGCGGGAGCAGCCGGATGCGCTTCCGGCAGCCAGATATGCAACAGAGGAAAGCCCGCCTTCAGACCAAAGCCCAGCAACCCGCAGACAAAAAAAGCGACTGGTGCAGTGACCGTTCCATTATTACGGAAAAGGAACATCAGCAGCAGCAGTGCGCCTCCGGCATGGCAGGCGAGAAAATAAATCCAGGCAGCCCGCATGCTTTCACGGGAATGGTGATCAAAAGCGACCAGCGCAAAGCTGAACAGGCCCATGCCCTCCCAGGCCAGCAGAAAGGCAACCGGCCCGCTTGCCTGAGTGACACCAATCATTGATGCCAATGTCAGATTATAGAAAAACCAGAACAGCCCCAGACGCCCATCCCCATGCTTTCCGGACAAATACCCCACCGCATGAAGCGCAGACAAACTGCCTACCACCACAACCGGCAACAAAAATAACCAGGAAATAAATTCCGAAAAATCTCCAGCATCCGCCCGGGTGATCCGTACCATCACCCATATCAGAGCGATCAGACTGCCCGCCAGGCAGGAACCCAGACCCAGTCCCGTCGCCACACGCCCGCGAGAATTGCAGAATAACGACAATAACCCGCCCGAACCAATCACCACTATCGCCAAAATCGCAGGATTCATCGTTCCCATCCTTATGACGCTTCACTGCAACTGATCAGCAAAAATCACTTGCAAAAAAAATGACCGGAAACTCCTCCCGGCCCTGAAAGTATTATCAGCTGCTAAAATTTCGTACTATCAAAATAATTGCATATTAGAAAATTTCAAGCCATAATACGACAAAACAAGACAAATAATGCAATACCTCACTCCACGGTTGGCCTTCACTATTTTCCCAGTCCGACCAGTCCGACCAGTCCGACCTGTCTGA
>JAQVUB010000517.1 GCA_028699735.1 Lentisphaeria bacterium
CGAAACCGGTGTGCAGGCCACCAGGATTGCCAATGAATACATCCGCTTTTTCAAACCTGCCGAACTTAATGAAGTGGCCTTTCAGTTCGCGCATGCGCATGGCCCCGGAATTCTGGCCAGCCGCAAAACCATCAGCACTGCGCGGGAATTTACGGGCATGACCATTCGCGGCACCGGGCTTTCCGCCCAGATGATTCAGGCACTCGGCGGCAATCCCGTCGGTATGAGCCAGGGGGATGCCTATGAGGCCTTGCGCAAAGGAGTCGTCGATGCCACCCTCTGTCCGATCGAAACGCTGAAGGGCTGGAAACAAGGAGAGGTCATCGATCATGTCATCCGTATTCCTGCCATCGGCTATACCACCGTCATGTTTGTCGTCATGAATAAAAATACCTGGGAAAGTCTTCCCCCGGATCTGCAACAGATGATCACGGAGGTCAACCAGGAATTGCAGCTCAAACACGGCCAGGCCTGGGATGAGGCTGACCACGAAGGCGAAAATTTCGTCCGTGAACTGGGCAAGGCCTTCCATGATTTTCCGGAGGAGCAAAATGCTCTGGTCAAAAAGGCCTTCGAGCCGATGTTCCAGGACTGGGCCGACAAACTGGAAGGCAAAGAGCTACCTGGAAAGCAGGCTCTGCAATTCATGGCAGATCAGTTTGCCCCAATGCCTGAGTAATTTTTTTAACCACGAAAAAACACAAAAAGACTTGGGTGGACTGGCGTCCACAACCTAATTGTTAGAACACGGACGGGACACGGACGGGACACGGACGGGACACGGACGGGACACGGACGGCCCTGTGAAAGGATGAATTTGACTATTGTTTTTATGGATTCTATGGGATGTCCCCGTTCCCGTATTTGTCCGTGTTTAGTCCGTGTCCCGTCCGTGTTTAGTCCGTGTCTAGTCTGTTTCCATTGAAAAAAATCTTTCACAAAAAAGAAGATTCTGGCTGAGTAGCACGAAAAAAAATCATGGGAAATACGACGCATATAAAGCAGACAACCCCACTTTCATGATTTTTTTCGTGTGATTTCGTGTATTTCGTGGTTAAAAAATACCCATAATTTCACTGTTCAGGGAGCCGTTTTTCATGTGGCATTACTACCGGAAACTGGTTACGAGTCTGGTCTGGCTTCTGGCCGGCATTGCAGGGGTCTGCCTCATTGGAATTATTTTCATCACCGGCACCGATATTGTCTTACGCCGTTTTGATCTGGCAGTGCTCGGTGCGGTCGACCTGGTACAGGTTCTCGGGTGCCTGTGCCTTGTGCTGTCCCTGCCCTACACTACCGCAGTCAAAGGGCATATCGCCGTTGAATTCCTGTTCCGGCATTTCAGCAGGCGTGGAAAGATTGTCGCCGACACCTGTACGCGCTTCCTGGGAATGCTGTTCTTTGCCACCCTGGCCTGGCAAAGTTTCCAGTATGGTCACAATATGCTGCAAAAGAATGCCATGACCCTGACCTTGAATATTCCACTGTTCTGGGTCTACTGGGTCGCAGGCTTTTCCTTCTGCGTGGTAATCCTGGTCAAGTTCTTCCATCTCGCTCACCCGGGGAAGGAAATGATACGCCCATGAGCACCTTCACTATCGGCCTGATCGGCTGCATCCTCTTGATCGTACTGCTTCTGCTCAGCATGCCAGTCGGATTTTCCCTGGCAATCGTGGGCACCCTTGGTTTTGCCCTGATCATCAATTTCCCGGCCGCCTGCCACATGATGATCAGCCTTTTCCTCGATACCTTCAGCAAATATGACTACAGCGTCATTCCCCTGTTTATCTTCATGGGACAAGTCTGCTTCCATTCCGGCATCAGCAAACGACTCTTTGATGCCGCTTACCGCTGGGTGGGACGCCTGCCCGGCGGCCTGGCAGTGGCCACCGTTTTCGCCTGTGCCGCCTTCGGCGCCATCTGCGGCTCCGGCCCTGCCACTGCCGCAACCATGGCCGCAGTCTCGCTGCCGGAGATGAAAAAACGCAACTACAGCATGCAATTGGGCGCCGGCACGGTGGCTGCCGCCGGCAGTCTGGGAATGATGATTCCGCCCAGCGTTGTTTTTATCGTCTACGGTTTCATGACCGAGCAATCCCCCGCCAAACTGTTTATTGCCGGGATTCTGCCGGGATTGCTGTTTACTCTGCTGTTTTCTTTGTATATTGCCTGGGCCTGCTGGCGCAATCCCAAACTCGGCCCGCCGGCGCCAGCCACAACCAGGGAAGAAGCGTTCCGGGCTCTGCTTGGAGTGATCGATCCGCTGCTGCTCTTTCTGGCCGTCATGGGTGGTTTGTTCATCGGCTGGTTTACGCCAACCGAAGCGGCCTCGGTCGGAGCTCTGGGCAGCCTGATCATTGCCGGGGCGCGGCGCTGCCTGACCTGGAAAATGCTGAAACGCTCCATTCTCGAGACGATACGCACCTCCTGCATGATTCTGATGATCATCGCCGGAGCACTGGTCTTCAGCCGTTTTCTGGCGGTCACCCGGCTCCCTGTTGAACTGGCTTCCTTCCTCAGCGGTCTGCCCCTGCCCGGCTGGATGATCATCGCCAGCATCCTGCTGACCTTCGTCATCC
>JAQVUB010000518.1 GCA_028699735.1 Lentisphaeria bacterium
CGCGGTTCGCTGATCCAAGTCATTGCACCGCAAATCACCGGAACCTTGCTGCCAAGAAATTCATTGCCGCGGCGAAAGAATTTTTCTTTCAAGTTACTCATATGCTTCCTTTGTTGTTGTTTGCTTTGGTTATTCCTGCTCACTCACTGGCACTATTCGAAAACATTTCGTGCCTTTTCGTGTTTTTTCGTTGTTAAAAACCTTCTTCACGAGATCAGCAGTTTCCCCATAATGGCCAGGGTGGCATCCAGAATGATGTCTTGAGCGGGAATTTCACTGGAATCCTGGTCATTCTGCAAATTGTCCAAATTCCTGCGGGCACGGCTGCGACGCAAATTTTTACGCTGTGCCTGGAATTTCCGGTACATGGCTGCAGCCTCTTTCTCCTTTTTCTGAAATTCCGCCCGTTCCTCGAATTCGAGAGGGAGTTCTTTTTTCTCACGCAGTGCTGCGTAAAATTTCAGGTCGGCGAGATATTCCTCAAAGGCTGGAGAACTGGCCATATACTGTTGCATAAATTTCTGCAATTCGTCAAGACTGACGTTTGTTTTCCATCCGGTGCCGGCACGTTCAAAGCGTGCCGGGCTGATTTCGTCCCAGGGCATCACATGCGGCAGGCGGGCTTCGCCGATTTCCATGTAATCACTGAAGGCCGGAAAGACCAGATCCGGGATCACTCCCTTGACCTGAGTTGAGCTGCCATTAATGCGGTAAAACTTGCCGATGGTGAATTTCAGCGATCCGGTCGGCTGATCCTGCAGGATGCTGGCCGCCGTTCGGATTTGTCCGTCCCGCTGCAAGTCATAGACCGTTTGTACGGTGCCTTTACCGTGAGTGGACTGATCCCCCAGCACCAATGCACGCCCGGTATCCTGCAGGCAAGCAGCAACGATTTCCGAAGCCGATGCGCTGAATTTGTCAACCAGGACGGTCAACGGCCCGGTATAAGCAGCCGTTTGATCTTTATCGATCAGCTTTTCAACCTGCCCCCGGTAATACTTCACCTGGACGACCGGACCGCCCTTGAGAAAAATGCCGGCCAGCAGCACGGCCTCCTCCAGACTGCCGCCGCCATTGCCGCGCAAATCCAGAATGACGCCATCGAGGGGGCCGCTTTCCTGAGCCTGTTGGAGGTGTTTGAGGATATCCCTGGAAGAACTGGTATAATCGTCTTCCTTGCGGGAACGTGCGGAAAAATCGCTGTAGAAGGTAGGGAGATAGAGGATCAGGATACGCGCCTTGCGCTCATCGGGCAGATCGAGGATACGGGTTTCCGCCTGAGCCTCCTGGTCTTTCAGTTTGATTTCATCGCGGGTAATGCTAACAATCTGCCGGGTATTGCTGCCTTCCGGCAAAACCGTCAGATGAACAACCGTATTTTTCGGGCCGCGGATTTGGCTGACGACCCGGGAGAGCGGCAGATCGACGACGTCAGCGGGTTCTTCGCCGTCCTGGGCGACTGCAATGATCCGGTCTCCTTCCTTGAGCTGCCCGTTTTTGTCCGCCGGGCCGCCGCTGATGACGCTGTCCACCACGGTATAAGGGCCAATGCTGGTCAGGGTGGCACCGATGCCCTGCAGGGAAAGGCTCATGTCGATATCAAAATTATCTTTGGTTTCCGGTGCCATATACGCGGAATGGGGATCGAAAAGCTGTGCCAGAGAACTCATGAAAATCTCCAGAATCTGAATCGGTTCATATTCCAGACGGCGTTTGAAATTTCTGGCGATATTTTTGGCCTGGCGCTCCTGAAAGCTATCCTTCATCCAGGCCGGTTTTTCAGGATCATCGGCTTGCTTTTCGCCATTCTCACGCTCTTTCTGCTGCAATGCATCCACCAGCAGCAGATTCTTGACTTTCAGGCGCCAGAGCTTCTCGAGTGCCGGCAGACTTTTCTGCCAGACCGCCTCTTCATTTTCCAGGGGAAGATATTCTTTCGCGGTGAAATCGTGTTTTTCCTGCAGGGATTTCACAGAGAATTGCGCCCATTGCTGCACCCGTTCGAGATAGCGCCGGTAGACTGCAAAGGCGAAATCAAGGTTGACTGTTCGGGTTCGGGAATCCCAGAGAATAGCCTCGTAGCTGCGAAAATCCTCGAGGTCGGATTCGATAAAAAACATCTTGTTGAAATCAAGAAATTTGAAATAATTTTCAAACCATTGCGAGGACATCTCCGGCGTGATTTTATACTTCTGGTAATGACTGGAAAAGAGGATTTCGAAGATTCGTTTGCCGACCAGTTTTTCGCGCAGACTCGCATTTGGAATGGCAATTTGCAGCTGCAGCATCTGCTGCACGTCATCCGTCTCTGCAGCAGGAACGATGCAGACAAACAATAACAGGCCAGCCAATATACTAATTTTTCTCAATGCAGAAAACAACATCGTAACTTTCTCTTTGATACTGGTAAAAAAAATGGTTTATTAACCACGAAAAACACAAACTGACTTAGGGTGAGCTGGTGCCCACAACCAAAGTTTTAGAACACGGACGGAACACGGACGGAACCTGTCCCCGAATTAACCCCGAAGGGGCGTGACATACCAGCCCAGGGCAAGCAAGGCCGTTAGGCC
>JAQVUB010000054.1 GCA_028699735.1 Lentisphaeria bacterium
ACAAGGAGGGAAGTGACCACATATGGTTGATGGTACGAGCATGAAATTTTCCTAAGCGATCTTTTACCTCAACGCAACAACCTTTTAAAAAAATTCGAGTCTTTTTGTGTTTTTCGTTGTTAAAAAATAGCTGTGGACGCCAGTCCACCCCAAGTCGTTTTGTGCTTTTCGTTGTTCAAAAAGAATTTCTCTGTTATCCAGGTTCACTTACGCATTACAGTTTTTTCTGCCCCAGCCAATAAATCATATTCAGCAGCAATTTTTGTTCGTTTTCCGACAGCGGTGCGGAGACTTCTCCGCGACCAATTCCCAGTCCCAGGCCGCAGCCGGTGTAACGCCCTTTGTCCAGGCTGCCAGCAACAATCACAGCGGCTTGATCGGGGCTGCAGGCAACAACCGTGGCGCTTTTTCCGGGGCGCATGGAAACGATAAACGGATAGGCGCTTTCTTGCAGGGCTTCGCCAAGTCCGGCATTGACTGGATGTTCTGCGCAGGCTTTCCAGGACACAGTGGTCAAGGGTTGTTCCGGCACCGACTCGATCAATTCCGGCACGGGATTGATAAAGCCACGGCTGCCGACCATGGCATGAGTCAGCAGCAACCCGCCCCCTTGCCGAATATACCCATTCAGCAAGTTCCCGGTTTCGCGCTTCCGGAATTCGTCTGCCTTCCCTTTGGGCTGGGGAATGACAATGACCGGACAGGCCTGCAAAGTCGCCGCATGCAGATTATACAGAGGAGCGGCATCCAGTCCGGGCTGCTGACGAAGAAATTCCAGAATGATGTCGCCACCGTAGGACTGATATTGCCAGACGGCCACTTTCAAGCCCCCATTTTCAGTGAATTCGGGCAACCCTTCACGTCGAAGCAGTTCCTTTTCGTCTTCCCAAGAAAGCACTTGAAAAATTTCGCCGCGTGACAGCAGAGGAAGCCCGATCTCATTTTCACCGCGCAACTCGATGCGGTAATATCCCGGCTGCACGATATCGACCCGGTATATCAGGTTCTGGCGATCCCTGCGCAAATTGAATTTTGCTTCAGGGGCCGTATCCCAACCATTGCGAAGCAGGTTTAATCGGAGCGCAGAAGGATTCAGATTGGCTGGCAACTGCAACTCGGCCAGCAGGGGTTCTGAAAGGCTGTAGAATCCCGTCGGCAAAGCAGCCTGACTGCTGCGTAATTTGATTTTCAACGGGTTGCCATGGTGGGGAAGCGGTTCGGTCACCGTCAGCGAGCTGACACCCTGTCGCAAACCAGGCAGAATCTTGCCGGCAAAGTCGGCGGTATGCTGAAAACAGAGAAAGCCATCTGCACCATGTTTTCTGCTCAGCATAATCTGCTCGGCAACGGCCGCAGCATCCGGCAGCAGGTGAATCCCAATCCCCGGATAAACTGGAATACGGTTTTGTACGCGGACAAGCTGTTTTTGCAACAAATGCACAAACTCTTGCGTCGAAGCCGTATAATTCATCGGGCAGATGAAATCCAGCAGTCCTTCGTCGATCCAGGCAGCCGCATCCTGTGCTACCGAAAGGCGGGCACTCTCCCAGTCACCATAGATCGCCGCAGAGACTTTGATCCCGGGACGGATTTTCCGCGCTTCTCTAGAAACTTCTCGTACCAGCTTGGTGATATTATCGCGGCGCCATTGGGCATAAGCCTGATAGTCGACACCTGAAGAACGGCAATCCGCCGGCCAGTTCTGAACCGGACGCCCCAAAACCTGCTCGAAGGCAATGCGCGCATCAAAACTGAAATCGGTGCTGTTGTCAGGATAGCGTATATAGTCAAAATGAATCCCATCCACCGGATATTTGCGAACCAGTTCGAGCATCGAATCGCGCTCCAAAGCAAAATTATCCGGATGGTGCGGAGCCAGATAGTCGGTATCCCTTCCGTCAAAGGTCACCTGGGTACGTCCGAGAATGCGCATTTTCCTGCGCAAATCTTCCGGCGTGCGATGCCCCATATTCCAGTTGACTTTCCATACATGCAGTTCAACCTGATATTTCCGGCAGGCCGCGAGGCACTGCTGCAGATAATCGGTTTTGCCGTGCCCGGTCACCAAACCGGGATGATTGGGCAACACCTCACTGGGATAATCCGCTACATAGCCCCAGAGAAAATTAGGAAAAATGGCATTAAATCCGTTCTTTGCCAACACCTCGACCGTCCTGTCCCAGCCCCAATCCGCAATCCCATAGGGAGAATGGATCCAGACACCACGCATTTCACCATTGCGCGGAGGACAGGACTTCAGAAACAGCTCCCGGGATAGATTCAACGCTTGATCAGCATTGATAGAAGCCTCATCAAACTGCTGTTTCTGCATGGCCTGTACAGCCTGATCGAGAAGTTTTCCGGCCTCGGCAAAAGAGTCTTTGCTGCCGCTGCGAAAAGGCTCGCACCAGCTTTGCAATTCGGACAGTCCGGAAAATCCGAAAATTCGCCCGGTAAGCGACATTTTCTGTTCGGCGGCTTTTTTCCAGTATTCCGGCAGTTTGTTTCCGATAAAGGAAAGGAAGAACTGTGCTCCCCCCTGACGATCCTGAGCCAGATAGACATGCGACATATAAAAGCCGTTGGCATGCAACAGCACCCCGACCCGCCCCGAATCCGATCCATCCGGACGAATGAATTTTCCGGCCACTCTTCGATCGGAAGAATCCCCGGTCAGCACGGGTTCCAGCAGATTCCCGGAACGCTGCCGTAAAAAGGGCGGTGCGGCTTTCCAGGCATCTGCGGCAAACTGAATACCGGAGACTTCCCCAAGTTCCGCTTGACTGACATAACGGGTCTTCTCGATGCCCAGAAGCCGCAATACCTGCGGGTCTGAGTTATAAAAAATACCCAGCTTGCCGCCACGGCTGACAAACTCTTCCAGAACCGCCGCGCTTTCAAGCGGCAAAATCGGATTCTGCGGCAGAAAAAGAACCTTCAGACGTGCAAGCTGTTGACGCTCGATCCGGTCATCTTCCAGACGCCGGAAGGGAATTTCGAGAAAACGCAGAACTTCAGCAACACGGTCGCTGGACAGATTAAGCTCCCTTTGATCCGCCGAACCCGCCCGCTGTTTTCCCGCCAGAATCCCGACTTCCTGTCCACTGCAGAACAGACAAAACCATAACAGGATGAACAGAGTTTTGATAAGCATGTAACTGGATTGTGGAAGGTGAAAAACGTATTGCATCAAGCTGAGTGGCAGAGGTATTTTTCGTTGTTCAAAAAAAATCCTCTGTTACCCAGGTTCAATGACGTATGGCCTTCAGAGAGTTCTCAGGTATTCAATCGCTTTGGTAATGTCTGCAACTGGATTTTCGCCAACTTCACGCTCAATGGCAAAATATCCCTTGAAACCGACTTCACGCAGATTGCTCACATACTTCGGCCAGTCAATCCAGCCATCCCCCAGAGCCACTTCCTTGCGCTCATCCCCTGGAAACACCATTGCATCCTTGGCATGTGTATGAATAATCCTGCTGCCGAGCGCTTTCACTCCTTCAACCGGCTGATACTCCGCAAAAGCTTTTTCACGGTCATAGGCTTGTCCGGCGTCTTTCATATATCTGGCCGGCCAGAGAATCAGATTGGCCGGATCATAATTGACATTCAGCGCGGAACTGCCGACCTCTTCAATCATCTGCATCAAAACCGCAGGTGGTTCAGGCCCGGTCTCGATCGCTAATTTTGCCCCCACTTTCTCACCATGACGGCAGATCTGGCCAAATGAATCGACAAAGCGAGCCCATTTCGGATCTTTGCTGCTGTGCGGCATAATTCCGCAATGCCCCTGCCAGATGCCGCATTCCAGATCAGCGGCAAATTCCAGCAGACGTTTCCCCTCTTCAATATTTTTATCGAGTCCTTCGGGTTCCCCAAGATCCACACCACCGCCCCAGGCACAGATCGCCGACAACTCGACACCAGAATCCTGAAGATACTTGTGAAATTTCTTGCGCCCCGCTAAATCCAAATCCTGATAACAGAAGCCCGGACAACAGGCAATGTGAACGCCAGAAACCCCCATGCCCGCAGTCCACTCAATCCCTTTCGCAAGACCCAAACGTAAAGAATGAACCATGACCGCTATCTTCAAATTACCCATCGAAAACAAATCCTTTCTTGACTGAAAAACGATAAGCCGTAAAAAAGATACAATAAAGGAAGGTTAAAAAATATCCACAGGAAAACAATAAAAAAAACGCCGTGGCAAGGTAAAAGCAAAAAAAATCCCTATGTCACTGATTTGCATAGATTTATATAATGGCGTGCCCGGCGGGATTCGAACCCACGACCTTCTGCTCCGGAGGCAGACGCTCTATCCAGCTGAGCTACGGGCACCGCGTATTTACTTAAAATAACCTCTCCCGGAAAATTATCAAGACGATTCCGGCAAAAGAACAACCGTTTTTTTAACCACGAAAGTCACGAAATGACACGAAAAAAATCATGGGAAGAGAGCTTTTACTGCCAAAATGCGTTACTCTTCCCATGATTTTTTTCGTGTATTTTCGTGTCTTTTCGTTGTTAAAAAAGCCGGCAGACATGGTTCAATCTTCGTCCGTTTTAACCAGAACCTGGCGTAGAATGTCGGCGCATTTTCCGCAATGCCGGCAATTAGCGGCACAGTCTGTGGCGGTGGTTCGCCACGCTGGCGGAAATTTTGCATTATCGATCATCCAGGGAAGGAATGCGGAGGCATGGCCGGGTTCCATCAGATTGAGCAGGTTGCCGGAAAAGGAGCGGTTGACATACGCGCCTATGACCATTCTGGGATGCGAGTGCTGCCGGGTGGCCAGCTTGACAACCGGGAAAAGGTCATCATATAATTCCAGGTCTTCCGGACGGATCCAGGTCTCTCTGAGAAACTCCTCAAAGCGGTGTTCCTCGCCAAAAATCCGCCAGCACAGATGCGCAGTCCAATCGGCAATATTTTTCACTTCGTTGATTCCTGCATCATGAGCGACCATGTTGTCGTGAAAAATCTGTTCAGGACAATTTCGCAGGCAACCGCTGTTGGCAAGCATCAATAAGCCCTTGTCGTGCTCATCACACCATTGCTTAAGCACCCGTACGGCACTCAAATCCCGCTGCAGATCCCGCTGAATGTAAAAACTGTCGAAGAGATCGCTGAGGTAATCCATTGCAGCGGTGGTGCCAATACGCATATTTACCGACGCACGAATCTCAATGCCCGGACCATATTTTTTGAGGGTATGGGCTATGAACGGCGAAGTCGTGGTAATCACATCAGGCATCAGTCCGAGATCGTCCAGATGTTCCACAATCGACATCACTTCATTTTCCAGACTGACACCGATCGCCCGTTCCCCATAACAGTTCGCATTAAAGAGCAAATCCAAGCGAACCCCCATCCGCCGGATTTCGCCCAGCTCTTTTTCCAGACGGCTCTGCATACCCCAGTCGATCGCACCACGCTTTTTCCCGAGCGCCGAACGGCAACTGGCTACCCCGATCCAAGGAAAAAAAACTTCCGCCAAATGCGGTCGGTAATCCCGAACGATCTCAACAAAGGACTCGCCGTTTTCAGGCTCCTGATATCCTATGGCAAATTTCATGCTGATAAAATCCGTATAAAAATTTTCGTGTTTTTTCGTGGTTAAAAAGTGGCTTCAGCGCGCCATCAGCGCAAATACGCCCCAGCCAAGGTATTCCCGTGTGTAGGTGACATAGCGTTTCGGTTCCTCGGTCAGTTGAACTCGAACCTCTTTTGCGAAGTCGTCGTTGGGATTCGCTTCGAGCCAGCGACGCATGGTGAGCCACTTGGCGGCCTCATACCGATCCCAGCCTTCCTGACCAGCGATAACCATTTCCACAACGTCGTAGCCAAGTTCGTCAAACGATGCGATCAGCCCGGGTAAAGTCAGAAAATCAGCAATCGAACCGGCTCCGCATCCTTTGGCTATGTCTTCTGTCGGAGGAAGCCGCAGCCAATAAGGCTCGCCAATGAGGAGGATGCCCCCGGGATTGAGACTCTTCGCCAGAAGCCCGATGGTACCGGCGACGCCACCGCCGATCCACGTGGCACCAACGCATGCCGCCACAGCGACCTTTTCCGCAGCGACATAGCCGGCGGCGTCCCCGTGGATGAATTCGACCCGGTTGCCGACTCCAAGTTCCTGGGCGCGGAGTTTTGCCTGTTCGCTGAACAAGCGGCTTAAGTCAACGCCAATGCCGCAGATTCCATAATCGCGTGCCCAGGTGCACAGCATCTCGCCCGAACCGCTGCCGAGGTCGAGCACCCGAGTGCCCGATTTCAGACGCAGTACTGCGCCAAGCGTGGCAAGCTTTTCCGCAGTGAATGGATTATGAATGCGGTGAGCGCTTTCGGTGATGGTGAAAATTCGCGGAATGTCCATGCTCATAAATCCTTTTCGTTGATTCATTTTCTGGTTACGGTATTTCTCTCGATAAAGTTCTCAATATGCGCAGTCAAAAGATCCATGGCGTTTTCCCCATTGGACGGCGCATCTGACATGCTGATCAGTAAATAAAACGGAGCATAAAAATCGAGTGCCAGCAATCTGGGATTGCTGCTTTTCAAGACCCCTTGAGCCATCATTTCGCGAAACAGATCCTCCATGTAGCTGACCGGCCCATCGGCTAAAACTTTTTGCTGCCAATCCGCAATCTCAGGGTTTCGATATTGCTCCAAGGTAACCATTTTGCGAAAATCACGCCCAAAGTCATCCTCCGTCCAAAAACGGAATTGCGAAAGAGTAAAACTTTTTATGTTATCTAGTGTAGCACTGCGATAAGCCAATGGAGATTGGTCAAAGGTCTCCTCAGGAACGTCATGCTTTCGGGCACGTTCATTGTCCAGCTGAACCATCCGTTCCACAATGCGGTCAAAAATCTCTCGCTTGCTCTTGTAGTGCCGGTACAACGCCCCTTTCGTCATTCCCAGCATTCCGGCTATGGCGCTGACGGAAACAGCCTCATAGCCATCACGTGCAAACAACCGCAACGCCGTTAACAAGATCTTTTCCCTGGTATCGCTCATAATGATTTCCAATGATAAGTAAACACTCGTTTACTGTAGTGCACGATCGTTTACTTGTCAACACCATTTCGAACAAATTTCATTGTCCGCACATGATCGATCCGGCCGTCGTGAAGAGGTTCAGCGATGCCAGAAAAACGGGAAAATATAGGGAAAGCGTTGCCCTATATTGATCAATCCGACACCATCTGAGCGACCGATATTGACCAGTCCGATCTGCATTTCAGCTCTGGAGGCAATATTGACGATTCCCCACTGCCATTCATAAGTTTCGTGTGACGAAAAATTGACAATCCCACACTGAAAATAGGGTTCGGTACCGTAATGAGCAGTCCGGATATTAATCAAACCGAATTGCGGAACTTCTTCACCTGAATTTACTAAATTCATTTGGCAGCCTTTGTTTGTAGCAAATCCGGCGATTCCAAATTGCACATAATTGCCCTTATTAAGGATGCCAAAATCAATTCCGGGCTCATCCCAAAAATCAAATGGATTATAGTTGACAGCGCCAAAACGTATCAGCGAACCGTTCCCTCTATTCACTATGCCAAACTGGAAAAGGTTTTGTGGCAAATAGCTTGGGAAATGGTGTCTGTGCATAACTTTCAGATTATTGTAGGCGCCTATTTCCAGCAGTATTCCTTGTAGTTTTCCATCAATTAGTATACTACAAAAACGGTTGCAAACAATTGATGCGCTTAAGACAACTATACTATAATCCCCCTGAAAAAACTAATAACGGATTCTGTTTTTTTATTTTACCCCGGTTTTTAATTTGAACCTTGCCGGTCGCCCAGGGTGCTTTGTGCTTGGATTTTCTTTCCCCTACAACATCAATCTCCAGACAGTCAAAATCCGTTTGCCCGGAACCGCCGCCGAATACGAATTTGAACTGGCCGCTGATTTCCCGGTTATCAAACGCTTCCTTGTGCATTGATTTCTTGCCGCCGGAGGAATCATTCATTCGGCGGCAAGCTTGGATTTGAGCCGGTGTCGTCATGCGGTAAATCCGTAATCGCACACGGCTACCAGGTCTTAATGCAGAGATGCATCAAACTACGCAGCATATAACGGAAAACGCCATGATTTTCACTCCCCGTCCTTTCCAAAAATTCATCTGCAGGCCAAGTTGCCGTTTTTGAGAAGGAGAGAAACGATTTTGGCAGGAAATTTCATCAGGCAGAATCATCTGAAAACGGTGAATATAATGCGGATTAGGCCTAGCCTACCCCCTAAAAAAAAAGCATTCCCGATCGGGAATTAAGGCATTGCAAATCTTTGATTGAACAATATATTATTCCCGATCGGGAATTAAATTGGAGCGATTATGCCACACATCAAATTAAACAATGCTTCAGAAATCGGTTCTCTCATTCGCAGAACCCGAAAACAGCAAGGAATTTCACAGGCCATGCTGGCAGGCCTTGCATCGGTTGGGACAAGGTTTATCTCCGACTTGGAAAATGGCAAAGAGACAATTCAGATACAGAAACTACTTAATGTCTTGAATGCTCTTGGACTTGGGTTATACATCTTCAATCGCTGGGAGAATGACTGATGGAATATCTTGATGTATATCTGCACGAACGCAAGATTGGAGTCTTGACATCAGACAACGGCCATCTGTCATTTCAATATGATACTGAATACATTCATTCACAAGGGGCAGAGCCGCTTTCGTTTTCTTTACCAGTCACATCGGAGCCATATTCGGAGCAAGCGATACTCCCTTTCTTTTCCAATTTGCTTCCTGATGAAAAAGTTCGTACCCGCATAGCGGAAATACTTCGGATATCTCCAGAAAACATCTTCGGCCTCCTGCGGGAAATAGGTGAAGATTGTGCGGGAGCCATTGCCTTGTTTGCTCCGGGAAGAAAGCCCACAGAACAAACAAAGCCTATTTACAAGCCCATATCAGAGGATGAAGCCGATGACGTATTAACGCACTTGGCTGAACGCCCGTTGAATATAGGCGCAGAGAATTTTCGTATATCTGGAGCTGGTGCGCAAGATAAATTGGTTGCATCCGTTTTCAAGGGTAAGGTTTATCTGCCTCTTAACGGCACGCCATCTACCCATATCATCAAGCCTGGCATTGAACGTTTTCCGGAAAGCGTGTTCAATGAATTCTTCTGCATGAAACTGGCAAAGGTTTGTGAACTGAAATGCGCTGATTGTGATATTCTGACGGTAAAAGGAATTCCGTACTATGTTGTTGAACGCTATGACCGTGAAGAGAAAAATGGTATATGGCAGCGCCTGCATCAGGAGGACTTCTGCCAGTTGCTTGGAGTTGATCCGAAAATCAAATATGAATCCGAAGGCGGACCTGGAATCATCCAATGCTTTAGTCTGCTTAGGAAACTTGAATTGTCTGCTGCGGACACCCTTGCATTTCTTGACCAGATCATTTTCTGTTTCCTGATTGGCAATGGGGATGCGCACGCAAAAAACTTCTCTGTCCTTTACCGAAACAGCAAACCGGAACTCGCACCAGCATACGATTTGCTTTCCACAAGCGTCTATCCCAATCTTGCAGCAAAACTAGCAATGAAGATTGATACAGAATACCATTTTCGCTGGATTACACATGGAAAATTTGTACGCATGGGGGAAAAGGCTGGTCTGTCAAAAAAAATCATAGAACATGAACTTCAGAACGTGTTAAAAAAAATAGCGAAAGCAATGCCAATTCTCCTTGAACGCCTCTCCTCAAAACAACATGCTGATGTTTACAGCAAAATCTGCAGCGGCATAGAAATTAGAACCAGGCAATTGAATAGTTAATAAGCAATACCATTCGGCCAAATATCATCAAAGATAGACAATTCAGCATACTGATTATATTTTTGCCATCCCATCCGGATATTCAGGAGGAAATGATAATGAGACTATCTGTGGCAGGGGTGTTTCTTGTGCTCGTCGTCCTGGCATGTTCGGCGTGCCGGGCGATCCGGACCCATGATGTCGGCAAGATCGGCGTGGTGGATGCCATGCGTCTTTACATGACCAATCCCACCGTGGCCGAGTGGCTAAGTAAGACCAAAGCTACGCCAGTGTTTCTTGGGCAGGACACTTGGAAGATCAGCCTGCCTGACGGCGAGGTTTTCTATACCGAATACAACACCGACAAAGGCATTCTATACGTCAACCAGATTCATGCCTCCTCTGATAATCCGCAGACAGAAGAACGTATCAAGCAGTTGAATCAGGAAATTGAGGCACTGTTTCGCAGAAAACCTTGACGCCGTCCCCCCACCCCAAAATTTCCCCGCTGCTCAAGTTCCCATTCATCAGTGCCATTACCAGTCGAGCATGCC
>JAQVUB010000055.1 GCA_028699735.1 Lentisphaeria bacterium
AGAGCCAGGTAGGCATGCCAGTCTGGATTGTCCCAGTTGCCCCAGAAGGCCGCTTCGCCAAAAGCCGGCAGCGGATAGCCGAAGCGCTGCTCGAATTGCAGTCGGCACACTTTGCATCCACAGGTGCGAAAACCGCTGAAATGAATGTTGTCATCACACATCAGACCCGAGATGCCGGTTTCGGCAAGCAATTTTTTCACGTAGACGAGATAGGCCTCGATGAATTCCGGGTTGGCAAAGCAGAATTGTTCAGCAGTATATTGCTCCAGCCAGGATGGCTCCCCGGTCAGCAAATCGTACATTCGCCAGCTGTTCAGGTTGCAGCCGTTGAATGTCCAGGAAGCAGCGCTGCTGCGGTCGGGACAAAAGGGCAGATGGGTACCGGAATGCAATTTGACCTTGCGCATCCCCGTGACATCGTCATAGCGGTGAACCAGGGTTGCGGAATGGTGATCAAACAAGGCAATGCCACGCTGACTCAGTTCCCCGGAGACCGCTGCCAGATAGTCATGCAGCTGAGTCCATATCGGCAGAAAATCCCAGCGAAAATGCGCTCCGAAAACAGTGGCCGTATTGACACCTGCGGCCAGCATCTGATCGGCCCGGCGGCGAATCCGGTCAAGATTGTCCGAGTTGGGCCAATCGAGATCCTCCCAGCTGATCCACCAGCTGACCATCCTGCGGGAATTTTCGGAAAGCGGAATTGGCATAAAGAAACTTTCAAAAAAACTCTGTAAAGAGAAGCATTTGGAAACAAATTTGTGACATCTTATATTATAATCAGGAAGGGGTGGAAGGTCAATATTCGGATGTGCCAAAAAAAGTACAATATCGTGCCAAAATCCGCTTGCGGTATGGTTGCAAACGGATTATATTTCGCTCTGTGGAGAACATCAAATGAGCTTTTTTAACAACTAAAAAACACGAAAAGGCACGAAAATTTCAAAGCAACAACTTTTAAAAATTCGTATCTTTTCGTTGTTAAAAATTTGGATGGGTTTTCTGTGGTCTATGCAAGAAAGGCAACTGGAGAGGTTTGTGATATGCAGAAATACTCTTGTCGTCATATTAAGCTGCAAGCCGTCGAACGTGCTTTTTCGGGATTTTTTCCGTTGCTGCGCATTGGCTTTATCGAGAACTTGAAGCAAGAGTCTTATGAGACCTTCAGCGGCAAACTCGAGCTCTGTTTCCGCTTTTCCGCGGAGGGCACTGAGATGACCGATGTGGTCAATGGGGTCGCCTGCAAAACCCCGTTTCCGAATATCTTTTTGAAAATTCCAACGATGCACCAGTATTCGATGTGTGATTCCCTGCGTGATGTGATCTATTTTTATTATGATGCTTCCCTGTATGAGCGTATGCTGGCCTGTGGTCTGATCAGTCCACCGTACATCTGGCATTTTCAGATGACCCGGGAGCTTGCCAGTATTTTCGGCAGGATCCGGGAATTATGTGAACATGTTCTCGAGTACGGTGTGGTCGATCAGCTCGACTTGCTGGCACTGCAGCTTTTTCAGAATGTTCTCCTGAAACGGGTTCATCCCGCCGGGAATGTCTATGAACAGTCGGTTGAGGCGCGAATCCGGCGCATAGCCAGCTATTTGCAATTGAACTTCAACCGGGCGGTCAGTTTGGAGGAACTCTACAAGCGCAATGGCTTTTCGCGGCGTTCCTTCTTCCGGCACTGGAATCAGTATTACCCGGTATCGCCCTGGCAGTATATTCAGGAATTAAAGCTGGATTATGCCTGCAACCGCCTCCGCGAAACCTCAATGCCCATTGGCGAAATCTGCAGCGAACTGAATTTCAAAAACCAGCATTATATTTCCAGCCTTTTCAAAAAACGTTTTGGCATCACCCCGATGCAATTCCGCAAAGAACATTGTCTTCGTGATACGGATGCTGGCGCAAATTAAAAGGCAGCGTAAGCGGGATGCTCACGCTGCCTTTTTGCCGTATTGCCCAGAGGCCGTTCAATAGAAGAACAACACGGTGGTCAGCCGAAAGAAGGAACGCAGATGATTTCGCCGTCGCGTTGCGCAGAACGGTGTGCGGCGATGCCCATGGCCATGTAATGAACCGCTTCGGCAACCGGAATGGCCGGCGCCCGGTTTTCCAGGACGCTGGAGACGAATTCATGGACGAGATAGGGATGGCTGCCACCATGGCCGGTGGGCTGAAAGTCATCATGGGGATCCGCAGTGGGATTGCAGACGGCCTTGAAGGCCTGCTGGACTTCAAGGGGCAGGGGATCACGCATTTCGGCGGGAGTCATGCGCTTGAAGCCCGCCCAGGGCCATTGCGGGTTTCCAGGATTGGGCTGATCTTCCATGATCGGCTTGGCGGTGCCGGGTGCCGTTCGCTGGTTGGATTGCCAGACATCACGGGAAAAACTCCCGGTTTTTCCGAAAATCCGGAAGATTTCCGGTTCATCGCGGTCGAAGCTGGTTGCTCCGATTTCGCGATATTCTCCGATGCGCAGACTGGCTCCATTGGCCAGTTTGAAGAGGGCGGAGACATTGGAAAAGTCATCATGAGCGAAGAAGGGATCGTTGTTGGTATTGGGGGTGCCATAGGCACTGACCTTGAGTGCACGGGTCTGCATGACATGGATCGGCCCGGAAACCGAATGCGTGGGATAACTCATCGGACTGCCCTTGACACCACGCTGGTGATATTTGGCCATCAGAGCGGCATGCTGACTGCCGACGACTCCCTGGGTGCGGTGTTCCTTGACTTTACGCAAGTTGCTCCCACCGTTGATGCCGCCATCCACATCATGGACATATTCGCCTTCGGCATACACATATTCCCCGAAAGCGCCACCGGCGGCCATGCGCCGGCAGAACATCGTCTGCGGCCGGTAAATGGTCGTTTCGCCAAGCATGTACTGTTTCCCGGTACGCTGTACCGTTTCAATCAGTTTCCCGCACCAGTCGAGGGTTTCCTCGTCGTCCGGCAGACTGATCAGCGGCACAGCACTGTAGACATGCTTGCCGGATTCCAGAGCCTGGATGCATTGCGGCGCATGCAGCCAGGGCTGCGTGATAATCACCAGAGCATCCAGATCCGCACGAGAGATCTCATCGAGAGTCCCATAGCAGTCCTTCTCACTGACCTTGCCGGCCATGAACGGATCGTGCAGAAACTTGTTCACTTTTTCCGCTTCACAATCGCACAAGGCAACCCGGTCAACCGACGGATGTGCCTTGAACAGCTTCGCAAATTGAGTGCCGAACGCACCTAAACCAACTAAACCCAGACGGATTCCCATGACTCCTCCTAAAAATAAACGATATGGACAAAAAACTTGGCGTGGGCTGGCGCCCACCACCGATGTAAGTTGTAAGTTGTTAATGGTAAGTTGTTGGGGATATCTTCGATCCTATCCATGAAAGATCCGATCGGTCGAATCGGTCGAATCGGTCGGATCGGTCGGATCGGTCGGATCGGTCGGATCGGTCGGATCGGTCGGATCGGTCGAATCGGTCGGATGTGACCAAAACGGCTCTTGGTGACGTATTCATTAAACCCTTTAAGCCAATTATTTGTGAATTAGCTTTCGGAAAAATCTTGCTTGAGAAACAAGCATTTGGGTGATCGGAGTGAAAGATCCTACTCTTAATGACCAATGAATGCCAAATTCTTTGGCGGCAGAAAGCTTGGAGCCGGGGCGTTTTTTGGCGGCTGCGCAAGCAGGATTCCGATGCCGAGTTTTTGCAGTTTGGCGAGAATGGCCGGGTCGGCATCGCTGTCGGTGACCAAAGTAAACGATTCTCCCTTCAAAGAAGCGTAGGGTACAAAGGAGCGCCGTCCCAGCTTGCTGCTGTCTGCCAGAATCAGCACCTTCTGACTGCGGGCCACTACCGCTGCGGCCAGCAGCGAGGTTTCTTCATCCGTGGTGGTGAGCGTGCCATCTTCGGCAATGCCGTCGGCTCCGAGAACCGCTTTGGTGAAATGGTACCGTTCGAGATGCTGCAGGGTCACCATACCAGCCAGATCCATTCGACTGGAACGGATGTTGCCACCGGTCAGAACGACCGGACAATGTTGCGCCAAAGATGCGCCGAACGCCAGGGAATTGGTGACCACATGCACATCGTTGAGTTCCGCTGCCTCCAGGCGAGTGCACAGGCTGTGACCGCATTCCAGGACGGTCGTCCCCGAGTCGAAAAAGAGGCGGTCCCGGTCAGCGAACAATTTTGCCGCCGTTTCTCCAATCACACGCTTTTCGCAGACTTGGCTGGCCGCTTCCCGCTGAAACAAATACGTGGCCGCATCCCCAGAAACCGGCAGACGGCAGCCCCCATGCACCCGCAACAAATGACCCTGCTGCTCCAGAAACGTTAAATGACGCCGAACCGTAGCATCGGACATTCCCAATGCCGCAGCTACACTGACTACCTGCAATTGCCCATGGGAACGCAATAACTTCAGTATCTTCTCTTGAGTACGTTCAAACTTGCCCACTGAACTATCTCCAAAGCATGAAAAATCATGACACAACAAAGCTAAAATATCCTGCAAAAAAAGATTGTCAAGATGAAAACGAGCAATTTTAATGAAAAATTTTCATTTCAATCAAAAATAAGGTTTCATTTGTTGATCGGTCGGATCGGTCGGATCGGTAATACGTCAGTAAAGCTGGGTGTCAGTGGATTTTTTTAACCACGAAAAACACAAACTGACACGAAAAAAATTCATGGAAGTGGCGTTGATAGCTAGCATGCGTTGTTCTTTCCATGAATTTTTTTCGTGTCATTTCGTGCATTTCGTGGTTAAAAAGAATTCCTCAGTTACCCGGGTTCACTGACCCATTACGCCGGATTTCTATTGTTTTTTTTGCGATTTTTCTCGAAATGCTTGAAATGAACATTTTTAAGGGATATGTTAATGTGGTGAAAATTTTCCAATGTTTTTCCCTTTTGTGGGAGGAGTTAACGATGTTGAAGAACCTTTGTTTGTCCTTGAGTGATCTGGTTGGGGCGGACTATGCTGAGCATGTTTGCCGGGCATCGGCGGCACTGGGGCTGGGGGATCTGGCGGAGTTGCGTCGTCTGGCGAATGACCCAGTGGATTTTTTTCCCGAGGATCTGTCGGTCCGTCTGGATGCTTTGCTGGACAGTGCAGGCGGGCGGATGCTGGAGGCCTTTTCAGGAAGTTCGTCCGGGGCGGGGACGCGTTCGTTTGATGCTGCCTTGCAACGCCAGAATGCGCCGTTGTCAGGGTTGGGATATTATCGCCTGGTTGAGGATGGTTGCCTGGCGATCATGGGGAAGAGCGAGCATTATCAGGCCAGCCTGGGGCACAATTTTCCGGGGTACCAGTTATTGCAGCATGCAGCAGCGATTGGCATCACCAATATTACGCACAATAACACTCGCGGGCATGTCACCCGCCTGCTGGAGCGCGAGCTGGTGCGGGTTGCCAACGGCCTGGCGCCGGAACAGCAATCGGAGCTGGATGCGGTGCTGGCTTCAAAAGAGCCGCATGTGCTCAACCGGGTCATTAATCTGGAAACCGGTAGTCTTGCCTGTGAAGCGGCCTTTAAAATGATGCTGGCCCGATTCTACCGTTTGCAGGAAACTTTTCCGGAGCCGGTTCATGCTGGCAAGACCCCGGTATTTCTGGTGATGGGTGATTATAAGGGCGGTCTTGAGGCCAATTATCATGGCACCACGATTATGACGCAGATGCTGCGTGGCATGTGGCCGGGTCTTTACGAGAAGATGGCTGCAACGGGATTGTTCAAGGTGGTGCCGGTGGCGATCAATGATCCGGACTCCTTTGCGCAGGCGGTGGAAAAATATCACTGCGGGAAATGTCGTGTGGCGGGTTTCCTGCATGAACTGGTGTTGATGAATTACGGGGGGATCCGTCTAAAGAATGATTGGGTGGAAAACGGCCACCGGATCTGCCAGCAGCAGGACATCCCGGTGTTTATCGATGAAATTCAAAGCTGCATGTGGTCACCGGAAATTTTTCTGTTCAGGGAATATGGCAGTCATCCGGACTTTGTTTCTCTGGGCAAGGGTTTTCCTGGCGGCATGTATCCCGCCTCCCGTGTTCTTACAACAGCTGCAATGGACAATCTGAATCAATTCGGAGCACTGGTTACCAACGGGCAGGAGGAACTGGCCAGCCTCGCTAACCTGATCACGCTCCGTTTTGCTGAAGCCAATGCGGCGCATACCCGTATGCTCGGACAACGCTGGCAGGAACTTCTGCAGCAGCTGGCCGGCCGGCATCCGGGATTTATCCGCCGGGCGGAAGGAGATGGCCTGCTGGGTACCCTGCTGTTTTATGATGCCGATCAGGCCGTGGCCTTCTGCCGGATGATGAATGAACAATACCGTATTGATGTCAGCGCACAGACTTACAAGGCTGACTGCCCGCCGGCTGCCCTGACCAAACTGCCGCTGATCGCTTCCGAAAAACTCCTCGAATTCATTGCCGACAAAATGGAAAAGGCCCTCGCAGCTTTTTAACCACGAAAAACACAAAAAAACTTGGGGTGGACTGGCGTCCACAACCTAAGTTTCAGGACACAGACAGAACACGGACGGGACACGGACGGGACACGGACGGGACACGGACGGGACACGGACGGCCTGTGAAAGGATGAATTTGACTGTTGTTTTTATGGATTTTATGGGATATCCCCGTTCCCGTATTTGTCCGTGTTTAGTCCGTGTCCCGTCCGTGTTTAGTCCGTGTCCAGTCTGTTTCCATTGCAAAAAAATCTTTCAGGAAAAACAAGATTTTGAGGGATAGTAGTACGAAAATTTCGTGTCTTTCGTGGTAAAAAAGAATGGATTATGAAACACTATTTAGGATTTGATCTGGGCACTGGAGCAGTTAAGGCGGTATGCTGGCATCCGCGCAAGGGCATCGTCTGCAGCCTCAGCGAGCGGGTGAAATTCAGCAGTCCGCAGCCGGGCTTCATGGAGATCGATCCGCAGGATTACCTTGAGCAGGTTCTGCGCATGATGCAGCAGCTGGCCGAGGCAGCAAGCGGGCCAATCGGCGGAATTTCCTTTGCAGCGGCTTCCGGAAATACTCTTTTGTGCAGTGCGGAGGGAGTTCCGCTGTATCCGATCATCAGCTGGCTGGATAAGCGCCTCGACTGGACCCCGCCGGCCGAATGGCGTGTTCGAGAGCTGATCGGCTGGCCGGCCATCCCTGCTTTTCCACTGATGCATCTGGAATGGTTCCGCCGCGAAAAACCGGAGCTGCTCCGGAATGCGGCCATCGGAATGAGCAATGATTTTCTCTGCTGGAAGCTTTGCGGACGGCGCGCGCTGGACAGTTCGAGTGCAACCCCATTTTATCTGCAGGATCAGCAGAATTTCCGCTGGCATCCACCCTATCTGAAGCATTATGGCATCCATGAAACGCAGCTTCCGGAACTGTTGCAGCCAGGCAATCCTATCGGTACGGTCAATCCAGAATTGGCCGGCGGAAATCTGACTTCGGAAACGGTTCTTTGCGCTGGCAGTTTTGATCATCCCTCAGGAGCCCGTGCGGAGAACATAACTGCCCCTGACGAAATGCTGATCAGTTGCGGCACAAGCTGGGTCGGATTCTATCCGGTGCAACGACGAGAAGAGATTCCGGGCGACGAATTGTGCGATCCCTTCCAGTCCGCATCAGGCGGCTGCTGGGGAGCAATGTTTTCAGTGGCTGGAGTCGGGGTGGAGATAGAAGATTTTGTCCTGGAGCGCTATGGTTCCGGGGCAGCTCGCTATGAGCAGTTCAACGCGGAGGCGCTTGAAGACGGCACGCCGGCGCGGGCGCTGATGCAGTCGGTGATTGACCGCTTTGTCGCCAGGCTCAAGGGGCGTCGTCCGCGCCGTCTGGTGATGACTGGCGGACCTGCCGAGGGGCAGGCCTGGCCGAGGCTGCTCGAAGAAGCTTTGCATTTTCCCGTGGAAGTATCATCTTATCGCAGTTATGCCGGAGCAGTTGGGGCAGCCATGCTGGCAGAAGGGGGGCGAAGTGCTGAATGCTGAATGCTGAATGAGGGCGCGGGATGTGGGTTTAAAAAGTGGCGTAACCGGCTCGGTTGCGATGGTTTAAAAAGTGGCGTAACCGGCCCGGTTGCGCCACTCTTTAAAAAGGAATGAACGCATGAACATACTGACTGAAGCAGACCGGCAAATTTACCGGCAGGAACTCGCAGAGCGCTTGCCAAAAAAACTTTTCGATGCGCATGTGCATATCTGGGGAAGAAATTCCTTTCCCGCAGATTTTCAGTTTGCGCCAAGAGCCTGTGCCAACCGCTTCGGCGGAGAATTCCCGTTGGCGCTGTGGCGGAAAACCATGCAAGAACTGCTGCCGGAACAGCATGTCGGCCTGCTTTGTTTCGGGTTTCCGAATGATGCGGCGGATCGCGGTATTGTTCCGGAAGTGTCCGGTGCGGATGAATTTGCCAGTGTGCTGGTATCGCCTGCTGATCCGGTCGAGCTGCTTGCGAAGCGGCTTGCTGACTCGGCGGCGGTTGGGGTCAAACCCTATCTGAATTATGCCGCGGCGCATTACCGCAAACGTGCCTCGGACGTCGAGGTTTTTGATATGCTGACAGAGTCTCAGCTGGAGCTGCTGAATGATGCCGGCCTGGCAGTGACTTTGCATATTCCGCGATTAGCGCGTTTTGCCGATCCATTGAATCAGCGTCAGATGCTGGCGCTTTGTCAGCGGTATCCCCGTATCTCCTTTATTTTTGCCCATATCGGACGAGCTTACTTTATGCGTAATATTCTGGAAAGCAATCTGGAGGAGCTGGCTGGCTGCCCGAACGCCTTTTTTGATACGGCGATGGTCAACCATGTCGATATCCTCAAATATACCTTCGATCATTTTCCGGCGGAGCGCATTCTGTTCGGCAGTGATGCTCCGATTGCTCTGCTGCGCGGAAAATCCATCGAGGTCAATCATCAGTATGTGTATTTGATGGGAGAAGATTACGATGTAGGCACCGCCATCCGGGATACGGAACATGCGGTCGAATTCACCACCTTCTTCTATGAACAGCTGCGCGCAATACTGGAAGCTGTACCCGAAAAATCACTTGAAGATGTTTTTTATCATAATGCTGTCAACCTTTTCAGGAGCATTGTCCAAAAATGAAGATCGGTCTGCTACCCTTTTATCTTGAACTCTATGATCAAGTCTGCCCGCAATATCATGATCCCGCACAATGCTTCGCCGAACGCATGGCGGAGGAGCTGCGCAAACGCGGCTTCGAGGTGGTCGACTCGCCGCTGTGCCGGGTGCGTTCGGAGTTCCAGGCGGCTCTGAAGTCGATGGAGGCTGCCGGCTGTGAAGCTTTGGCAACACTGCATCTGGCCTATTCGCCTTCGCTGGAATCCGCCGATCTGGTTGCTGCCAGTCCCTTGCCGGTGGTGGTGATGGATACGACGCCGGATGCCGTTTTCACCGGCGATCAGATCATGGCCAATCACGGCATCCATGGGGTGCAGGATTTTTGCAATCTGCTGTTGCGCCTGCATAAGCCCTTTCTGATCTCCTCCGGACACTGGCAGGATGAGCATTTTATGGACTGCATCACCGGGCAACTGCATGCTGCCGGTATGGCCTGGAAAATTACCCATATGCGCGTCGGCAATGCCGGCGGCGATTTCGCCGGAATGGGGGATTTTCAGATTCCGGAAGGCACTTTCAATATGTCCGTTGTACCCTGGGCCAATCAGCCGGAACCTACAGCGGACGAAGTCGAAGCGGAACGAGCCGCAGACCTGCAAGCCTTTGCGGCAGTTCCGGAACTTGATCCGGAAGCGCACCGGCGCACCCTGCGTGCATCGCTGAAACTGCGGCACTGGCTGGAACAGGAGAAACTCGAGGCATTCACCGTCTGTTTTCCCGGCATCACCCGCAGCTTGGGCTGGGAAACCGTTCCTTTCCTGGAATGTTCAAAGGCTATGGCGCGCGGCCTGGGCTATGCCGGCGAAGGCGATATCCTGACTGCGGCAGTCAACCGTTGCTTGGCACGAGTCTTCCCAGAAACCTCCTTCATGGAAATGTTCTGCCCCGACTGGAGCGGAAACCGCATTTTCACCAGTCATATGGGGGAAATCAACACAGTTCTGTGCAGTGCAAAACCATGCCTGCATGAAATGGCCTATCGCTACAGCGATACCGGAAACCCGGTACTGGCAACCGGATGCTTCAAAAGCGGAAAAGCACTGCTCACCAATCTCGCCCCGGGTCCCGACAACCAGTTCACCCTGCTGGCCGCAAATGCGGAGTATATAGCACCCGAGGGTGACAGCACCCGTAAAAATTCCGGCTGGTTCACCCCACAGGCTGCCTCCATCGGAGA
>JAQVUB010000519.1 GCA_028699735.1 Lentisphaeria bacterium
GGAACCGCGATGCCAATGCCGGCGGGGACGACGGCGCTCCATATTCCCTCCGACGGAGACAACAAGGAGGGAAGTTACCACATAGGGTTAGAGGTACAAGCATAAAATTTTGCACAGCGATCTCTTACCTCAACGCAACAACCAGCAAAAATTTTCGAGTCTTTTTGTGTTTTTTTGTTGTTAAAAAATAGGTTGTGGACGCCAGTCCACCCCAAGTCCTTTCGTGCTTTTCGTGGTTAAAAAAATTCCACTGTCACCCAGATTCGCTGATATATTACAAATAAAACCAAGCCTCCCACTCAAGAGATTCCCATAAGCGGCACGGATTACAGCAGAGGGGTCATGTATAATGGCAGGAAAGTAATACCATCCTTTTGTGCATAGTCAGCCGTATGAAGGATATATGGCGTATACAGCTGAGCTGCATATTTTGTGCGGAACTTGTTCAGCGAACTGAACGTATAGTTGGTACCGGATTTGACTTCTATAGGCGAGATGTTGTGGCGGCTGCTTGCCTTGTTTTTGGCGATCAGAAAGTCAATTTCCATGCGTGAACTGGCATCCTCCCGGTCGCAGCTGGAATAGAAGTACAGGTTGTGTCCTGAGGTCGTCAACATTTGTGCTACGATGTTCTCCATCATCATTCCCTCGTTGACTTCCAGTTTTCCGAACAGCAGTTTCTTGTAGATTTCCTCGCTTACCAGGCTGTTCTCGTCGAAGGCGTGGCTGATGAGAAGTCCGGTGTCAGCCATATAGCATTTCAAGGTAGTGCGTTGCATGTTCATCTTCAATCCAATGCCCGGTTCGGTGGAATTGTAGCAGGGATTGACAATCATCGCGTCGGTCAGCCAAAACAAGGCGTCCTCGTAATCGCGATACCGTCCCGCCTTGCTCAAAGAAGCCAAATTAAAGCGCTTTTCGTGCTTTTGTAATTGCGCGGGGATTTCATCGAAGATGGAAGTGACTTTTCGCTCGTAGCCTCTGGCATGCTTGACAATGTCGTTACGGTACAGTTGAAGAATGTCGCGTTTTATGGCATCCACACGGTTGAAATCGCGTTGCATCGCATATTCGGCTACAGCCTGCGGCATTCCGCCGACCACGAGATATTGGCGAAAGGCATCCATAGCCTTCCTGTGCATTACCTGACCCAATTCACGCTGCTTTGCAAAGCACTGCTTCACCAGCGGCATCAACGTCTCATTGCCTAATGCCCACAGAAATTCCTCGAAATCCATAGGGAACATCCTAATGTGACGTTCTTCCGAGGGAATCAGGGCATCGCCCTGATTGGACTTCAATGTCACCAGCGATCCTGTCTCGAGATAATGGTATCTTCCGTCGGCGACCAGGTATTTGATGGCCGAACGGGCGCGGGGGAACAGCTGGACTTCATCAAAGATGATCAGCGTTTCACCAATAAACAGGGGAACGTTGTAGTAGGTGGAAAGAAACGTGAAAAAGGTGTCCAAATCGTCAAGGTGGCGTTCAAACAGTTCCCGGACTTCAGCACCGGCGCGGTTGAAATCAACCAGCAGGTACGACTTGTATTCTTTGCTGCCAAACTCTTCAGCAACATAGCTCTTGCCGACACGACGCGCCCCATCAATGAGCAGAGCCGTCCTGCTGGCATCATTTGCCTTCCATTCCAGTAACGCGTTGTAAATTTTCCGCTTCATCGTCAACCCCTGATAACAGGTATAACGTTTATCAAAAAGTTAATTTACCACGTTTTCAAGATTTTTCAATCAACAATAAACCACGTTTTCGGGATTTTTTTTGACAAAAAAGTAATCTGTCAGTGAAGCTGAGTACAGTGGTATTTTTTTACAACGAAAGACACTACCGACCCCAAAAAATGAAATGGGTCAGTAAAGCCGGGAGCAGTGGTACTTTTTTTACTCCGTAACGTAATTTTCAAACAGTATTTTAAAATAATTGTTCACATTAATCCGTTTATAGATTATTCACATGCGGAAAGAAGGCTTAAACCAAAGGGGCGATTATGTTGGAAAAGAGGAGTAAGATACAGGAGACGCGGGAGCGTCTGCTTTCGGCGGGTCTTGCCATTTTTTCTAGCCGTGGTTATTCTGGTGCGACGGTGCGTGAGATCTGTGAGGAAGCCGGCTGCAACCTTGCTTCGATCAACTACTATTTTGGCGACAAGTCCGGTTGTTATCAGGCGGTACGCGAGTATGCCCGCAAGCTTCGCCGTGAGGTCATGCAGCGCTGCTGGGAACAGATCGAGCGGGATCCCTGGGAGGCCTTGCGCATTCACATTGAAATCCTTCTCGATCACACTTACAACAGCACCATGTCACGCATCAACTGGCTGCATCTGCGAGACCTGGTCGACAACCGGGAAAAACCGGCTTCTGAGCCGAATCCCGAGCACGAGCAGCAAATCCAGTTATATGAGCAGCGTATGACCGAACTGCTGTCTGCGCTGCTCGGCCCTGCCTCCAGCGCGGCCAACATCAGCCTGATCCGCTACACCTATCACAGCCTCTGCCTGTTTCTTCCGATTCAAACGCAGGTAGAACAGCACTGTTTCAAGGG
>JAQVUB010000056.1 GCA_028699735.1 Lentisphaeria bacterium
CGCCCAATTGCTGCCCGATTCCGGACGCAAAAATGTCTCATCTGCACCCGGTGCCGCATAATGATCGTTCTGCTTCATGAAGCAAATATCCTCCTGAATAAAAAACTACCCCGCATGCAATTGCCTTTTCATATTCTTAATATAATCCCAAACCTATATAGGAAATCGACGGTACGGAATTCAACAAGTCGCTTTATCCCATGCCACACTGCTGTCATCGCAAACTGAACAGCGGAGACGTGGAGTATTTCCAAGCAGCGCTTACGGAAGGCGTAGCATGAAGCTTTCGATTCTTTGGGTAATGCGTCAGTTAAACTTGGTAACAGAGGAATTCTTTTTAACAACAAAAAGCACGAACCGACCCGAAAAAAATTCATGGGAAACGGTTTTTACTAGGGGAATTCGTTGTTCATCCCATGAAATTTTTTCGGGTCGTTAGTGTCTTTCGTTGTAAAAAAATACCGCTGCCACCCAGCTTTACTGACCCATTACCTCTTTGGCGTTGCCTTGCAAAAATATGCAGTGACAGAGCTTGTAATACTGCTGCAAGGGTATAAATTAATGGACAGTTCTGGTAGAGTTCACTTAATCCTCTGACCTTGAGGCAGAGCTGGTAGTGTGTAAAAAAGAAAAGGAAAACAAAATGAAAAAGTTCCTGATGATGCTGGCTGTTGTGTCCATGGTCTTCGCATTCACCGGATGCAAAGAGAAAAGCGCTTCTGAAAAATTTGGCGACTCCCTGAAAAACATGTCTGAAAAGGCTGAAGACGCTGCCAAAGACGCTCAGAAAGACGCTTCCAAAGCTCTGGATGATGCGAAAAAATCTATGGACTGAGCCAGTCTGAAGGAAAGCCCCGTTGCACAAACGGGGCTTTTTTTTTGCTCAGCGCCCCGTCCAAACCTGCAAATAGATATTGTCGACTGGGATCAACTCCCAGGTCAGGCCGGCCTTTTCCAGGGCGCTGGTAAAATTCTGCAAGGAGGAACGCCCTGGATCCGCGTATAGAAAAGTGCCACTGGGCGCAAGGTACTGTTTAACGCAGTCCACCAGTGGGGAAACCATTTCTTTTTCATAGATCAGATCACTTCCCAGCAGGATATCAAAAGTTCCGGTCAGATCTGGTTGCCGCCAGTCCATACGGTGATAATCAATTGCAGGTAGCCCGTTCAATCGGGCATTGCGCAGAAAAAAAGCACGATTGTCGGGATGGAAATCCGATGCCGTCACCCTTGCACCGCATCGAGCTGCACACAACGATGGCAGACCCAGACCGCAACCCAGCTCCAAAACCCGTTTCCCGGAAAACCATTCGTGCTGTTCTGCGATATATCCTGCCAGTGCCTGCGCTGATTCCCAGAGCCGCGTAAAATAGGGAATACGGTCTGTATCACTGGGAGATACCTTGACATAATGATCCAGAGCCTCATCCAGACTCCGGATCATGCACAGGGTAAAACGAATATTTCCAACTGTAATACTCTCTTCAGAACAGGGAAAAAGCAGTTCTTCCGAAACAGAATTGTCCATAGTGCCTATTTCCCTATGCAGAGGCTGTCCAAAAACCTTTTTTAACAACGAAAAAACACCAAAAGACACGAAAATTTTGTAGGAAAGCTGATGTCCAAACCTGATACTTCATGGGCAAAATTTGCTTTTTATTGCAATTGGCTTGAATTACGATCAACACACCCACCCAACTCTAAAAAATTTCGTGCCTTTTCGTGACTTTCGTGGTTAAAAATTATCTTAAAGGGGGCTATGCCAGCAAATAGAGTGCCAAAGCCGCCGCAACGGAGGCATTCAGGGAGTTGATCCGGCCGCTCTGCCGGATGGCAGCAATATGCGTAGAATGATTCAGAATGAATTGACTGACACCCGCATTTTCCCCGCCAACCACAAGTAGGATTTTTTCCAGTTGCAAAGAACGTACATCCTCCAGGGCAATCGGGCCGGCACCATCCAGCGAAACAACCGTATACCCTTCTTCCAGGGCGATCTTGACATATTGATTGCTGGCACAGTTGACCGCCACCTGCAAAAATTCACAGGCTCCGGCGGCTGCCTTGACCACCGATGGCAGAAGCAGCGGACAACCCCGTCGCGGCAGCAGCAAATTCCGCCAGCCCAGCGCCTCGGCGCTGCGCGCTACTGCACCGACATTGTGCGGATCCTCGATATTATCCAGCAGAACCAGCCGCTTTTCTCCCAGCATCTCAGCAAAAGGCGTATACGGAAAGGGACCGGTTTCCAGAACACAGCCCTGATGTTCTCGAGTCTGACAAAGATCAAAGAGGCTGCTTTTGTCAACCGCTTCCACAGGAACCTGATATTTCTCCGCCACCTGAGCCAGTTTTCTCAGGCGAGGATTCTGCTCACTACCCTGACTGAGATAAAGCCGGATCACTTGCCGGCGACCGGCGCGGATCGCTTCAAAAGCCGGATTGATTCCATAAAGAAACTCACTCATTGTCTAATGTCCTTGTTAAGGCAGTCCTCTGCCCCTTTTTTCTGTATACGCTCACGCCAGCGGAGAAAATCCTCTGAAAACCATGTTTGTGGATGCTGCCAGATGTCCTGTCCGAGCACTTCCACCAGCGGACGGGTGCGCACTGAACGGAGCGTGGCACTGCCCAGCAAGGTCTTTTGCAGCACCCCCTGCCGGATAAGCACTTCCTCCATATGAGGCCCATTTAAAAATGGCCAGAGGACGTGATTGCAGTCTCTGCTTAATTCTGCGCGACGCGCCTGTCTCTCTTCATCCGAAGACAGCAGTGAAAGCAGTCGCATCACCATTCTGGATTCGATGAAATGCTTCAACGTGCACACCGTCAAATCCACTCCAATGAAGGCATACAGTGCATTCCATTCATACAGCCGTTGCCAGGGGGAATCCACCCCAAAGGCAGTCTCACTCCAGGGACTCGGCGCTGGCCCGCAACAGTCATGTCCGCAGGTCAGTTCCTCCGCACGTGAACCCATCGCACTGATGGAATGCGAAAAATGCCGGCTGCGGAGACTGCGGCTGTCTTTGCGCAGTGCCTCAGCGAGAGCGCCATTGTAAGCAGGACTGTTGTGGACATCAAAGCGATCGGGATGAGAACGTTCCTCTGTGCCGTCGTGCCACAACGTCGGCATGGCCACCGTCCCGCCCGGTGCTGTCGCAGCCAGAATTCCGTTGAAGACGCAGGACGGTCCATTCTGTACCCAGCCCATGCTGCTCAAAGAACCATGAATGAGAACCGTATCCCCCGAAACACAGCCAGCCCGGCGAAAGGCTTCACAAACCACGCCCTCGTCTACCAGAATTTCAGGATTCCCTTTTTCAGGCTGCATCGTTTTCCCCGTAATCTGTCAGTAAAGCTGAGTGCAGCGGTATTTTTTTACAACGAAAGACACTAACGACCCGAAAAAATTTCATGGGATGAACAACGAATTCCCCCAGTAAAAACCGTTTCCCATGAAATTTTTTCGGGTCGGTTCGTGCTTTTTGTTGTTAAAAAGAATTCCTCTGTTACCAAGTTTAACTGACGCATTCCGTTTTCCCCTGCGTAGAAATCTAAGACGTTTAAATTTCTGCAATGACTTCTTCCAGAATCTGGATATACTTGTCGATGGATGACAGCTCGACCCATTCGCAACGGCTGTGAGCACCTTCGCCATTAACCGAAGTAATGGCGATGGGTACTCCCAGCGACAGCATGTGACGGGCATCCGTGGCGCCATTCATGCGCATGAAGCCGGCTGCAGCCCCCGGAAAATATTTCCGGATGACCCTGGCAAGCATCTGCAGCTGCGGCGAATTTTCATCCGAAACGACGGGTTCACACTGGCGATCCAATTCAATTTCCAGGCCAGTCAAACGCTGCGCTTTTTCAATAATCGCAGCACGATCCGAGCCCTGGATATAGCGAAAATTAAGCACCATCGAGGCCTCATCCGGAATTTGATTTCCAGCAAAACCGGCTTCGAGCATACAGGGTGCCATCGTATTCTGCCACTGCTGATCAGCAGTGACTTCAGGCCACTGCTGACGCAAACGCAAATATCCGTCAATCAGCTTGTCAATGGGATTATCAAACTTCCAGGGTTCAGAGGCATGACCGCCGCGCCCTTTTGCACGCAACTTCATGATCTGAATCCCTTTCTGTGCAACGGCCACACAACAGCTCGGACCATCCAGCACAATGGCAAACTTCCGCCCTGCATAACCACGCTGAATCATGGCCTCCGTCGTACTGCCGCCAATCTCTTCATCGGCCGTAAAAATGGCACCAACGGAAGCTTTACCCAGTTGCCGGCATAACACGTGTGCGATACAAACCGCATTGCTCAAATCATCCGAAGCGCCACGCCCGTAAAGACGGTCACCCTCCAGGCGAGGCTCAAAAAGCTGCGCGTCTGCAGGAACGACGTCAATATGGGCATTCAAAAGCAGATCATGCACTTTACCCGGCACGGTAGATGCAAACAAGATCTGCCGCCCTTTCACCTCCTCCAGCATACAGAAAACCCCTTTGTCCTGTAAATAGCGATGCATCACCTGCATCGCACGATTCACTGCAGCAAGATCACTGCTAACTGGACGGCAGCGGATTAACTCGGAAAGTAACTCGATGGTATCCTGCATGACCCATACTCCTTATTGGAAAAAGCTGCATTCAAGCATAAATTCATAATGCGTGAGATGATGGGTGACAGTGGCATTTTTTTACAACAAAAGGCACAAAATGATCCGAAAAAAATTCATGGGAAGTACGACGCATGCTAGCAGTCAACCCAGCTTCCATGAATTTTTTTTCGGATTCTTTCGTGCTTTTCGTTGTGCAAAAAGAATTCCTCCATTACGGACGCATTACCTAAATTCAGGAAAAGATTACTTTATCCCCGGACTTTGCATTTTCAACCCGGCGTTTTGCAGGCAAAGCAAAAATCCGAAACTATATTTTGCCTTTGACATAACCAAGTTTTGCAAATATAAGATTTATTGAGGAAACGGAATGAAGCCTGCGCGATTTTTTCATGATTTTTGTTTTCTATTCACGCTCTCTGCGCTTTTTCTCCTTTGCTCCGGTTGTGTCAACACCAAGCCAGCGGTTTATCCTGCCGGGACAGAAATCCTGCTCAACCCGATGGACGACCCGCTGGAGGGCTATAATCGTTCCGTTCATGTCTTGAATGAAAATCTGAACCGGCACCTCCTCCGGCCGTTCAGCCAGGCTTACAATTTCATCATCCCGGAACCCGCCCGTGACGGAATCCATAATGCTGGACAAAACCTGCTCTACCCACTTCGGGCTGTCAATTGCCTGCTGCAAAAAAAATATAGGGGAGCCTGGCTGGAAACAAAACGCTTCGGAATCAATTCCACCGTCGGAATCCTCGGCATACGGGATCAGGCCAGCCGCTGGAATATCCCCATGCAGAAGGAGGATTTCGGACAAACCATGGCATACTACCAAATGCAAAACGGATGCTTCCTCAATCTCCCTTTCTTCGGCCCCAGCAGTGGAAGGGATACGCTTGGAATGCTGCTGGGAATCCCCTGCTCTATCAACTTCTGGTTGCTCCATGGTGATGCATCCTGGGCCTTTTCTGGAATCAAAGGGTTCAATCAGGCCGCCACCCATGCAGAATCCCTGAACCAGTTCTCTGCTTCCTATTATGACAGCTATCCACTGTCCAAAGCGTTCTATAACCTGCACAGAGAAGTTCTCAACCAGGATTACAAGGCCCCAGACACCATCGGCAATCCGGATCAATCGCTTGGTTTTCTGCGACTGCGCCCGAAAGATAAAAACTTCTTCCGCAAGGCCAGACAGCGCAGCGTATTGCTCCCGGGCAGCCAGAGCAAAATGCCGTACACCTGCTGGCCGGCCGATCATTCCAGGGGAATCATTGTCATCCTTCCCGGCCTGGGCGGCCATCGCCTCTCAGAGGGCGTCGCTGGCCTCGCCGAGCTGCTGAACTCCGGAAACTGGTCGGTACTGGCTCTGAGTTCGAGCCTGAATCCGGATTATTTTCTGAACCTCCCCATATCTGCTCCTCCGGGATTCTTCGCGGAAGACAGCAAACAGCTTGCCCAGGCCATCCGTTTTGCCCTTGAAGACATGCGGCAGGAATACAAGCTCAAAGGTCAACCTTGTTCCATCCTGGGATTCTCACTGGGTGCACTCAATGCCCTCTTTCTGTCCAAACTCGAAGCGGAAGGCAAGATGGAAGGCCTCACCATCGAACGCTATCTGGCCATCAACCCACCAGCCGATGTGATCGAGGCACTCGACCGCATCGACGAATTCTTCGCCATCCCCGAAACCTGGCCGGAAAATGAGCGCGAACAGCGTTGTCAGCAACTCTTTTTGAAAGTCGCCGCATGCCTGCTGAACCGTAACGAAACAGCCTGCCCTTCCGGAAAACTGCCGGTCTCCCTCGATGAATCCCGTTTTCTGATTGCCCTGAATATGCGCTTCAATCTCGCTGAAACGATTCTCGCTTCGCAAAAACAACACAATCAGGGTTTTCTGAAGAATGATCCGGCCGCTTTCAAAAAAAATGCTCTCTGGGCGGAAGCCCTTTCGCTGAGCTTTACGGATTACATGAAAAAATCCGTCATTCCCTATTATCAGCAACAATTTCCTGACTCCAAACTGTCCGATCCGGCTTGGCTAGCTGAACAAAGCAAGCTCTTTTCCCTCGAAAAATCACTCTCAGACAATCCAAAAGTCCGCATTTTTCAAAATGAAAACGATTTTCTCATCCACAACAAGCATCTGGACTGGTATCGGCAAACGCTTGCCGACCGGGTTGTTCTCTTTCCCCAGGGAGGACACCTCGGCAATCTTTGGCATCCTGACTATCAGCAGTTGATCTTGAAAACCTTCGAATAACCCTTTGGCGACCTCAATCATCTGGAAACATACACCATGCTGGAAATAAATTCCGCCTGCCAGCTGAGAAAGGGTCTGGAAACTTCTCGCAGACTCTTCAACACCAAAACCGCAACCCATATCGCATTTCTCGGCGGCTCCATCACCGAAATGAATGGATATACCGCTTTCACGGAAGAATTCTTCCGCGGAAACTTTCCATGCTGCGAATTTCAATTCATCAATGCAGGAATCAGCTCCACCTGCTCCAACACCGGCGCTTTCCGAATCCAACAGGATATTCTGGACAAAAGTCGCATCGATCTGCTTTTTGTCGAATTCGCAGTCAACGACAATCAGGACGGGCATCTGCTTCCGGAAGAATCCATTCGAGCGATGGAAGGAATTGTCCGCCAGGCTTTGCGCAACAACCCGGCCATGGATATCGTCTTTCTCTATACCACCAATGAGAGTCACCTGGCCGATTATCAGACCGGTAAAATTCCCCGGGAGATCGCTGCCCATGAACGGGTCGCAGAACATTATCGACTGCCTTCCCTGAATTTCGCACAGGAAATTGCCCGAAGAATCAGTGCCGGTGAATTCGACTGGAAAAAGTTTGGCGGCGTCCACCCGGCTCCCTTCGGAAACCAGATTTATGCCGACGCGATCGCCAGAGCGTTTGCCTCTCCGGCTCCTCAAGCTGAGCCCATTACCCGGCAAGAGAATCTTCCTCTTCTTGATGACAACAGCCTGATTCATGGATGCCTGGTGCCACCCGCACACGCCAATTTCAGCAACGCATGGCAATTGAACATCCCCGTTTGGGAAAAGCTGCCCGGTGAAAAAAGGGCACGCTTTTGCCAATGCCCAGTCCTTCATGCCAATACCCCCGGTGCTGAATTCTCCCTGGATTTCACCGGTAATGCCATCGGACTTTTTTTGACCGCCGGACCGGATGCCGGTTTGCTGGAATTCAACGTCGATGAATCCGGCTGGATGGAGTGTGATCTCTTTCACCACTACAGCCGGAATCTGCATTATCCCTGCACCAGAATGCTTGCACAAACTCTGAAACCAGGCAAACACGCCATACGAATTCGAATTTCCGTCAACAAAAATCCTGCCAGCAGTGGCCATGCTGCCCGGATCATGGCCTTTGCTCTCAACCAACCATGAAATCATTTCCTTTCAACCCCTGCCTCTACACCGTTTTTCTCCTGCTGCCCGGTATTCTGCTGGCCAATCCGATTACCAGCTCTGAACTGCCGGAGCAAGCACTTGAAAAGGGTGTCACTTTTCCGCAGATATTTTCCCTTCTGGCTGTACTAATGATCACACAGGTGCTCGTGGTGGCCTGTATATGGATCCTTTGCCTGCTTGTCCGGAAAGCCAAAGAAAATGCAAAACCGAAACCCGGTTCCTGGCAAGATGACTTGCCGTCTGCTGACCAAAGCAAAAATGATGAGGAAAAAGAATGAAACCTCATGTTACACATAAAGAAATCCTGGCTGCCGGGCATTTTGTCAGCTTGGAACTGCTGCATTACCGGGATCAAACTCAAGCCGAGCGAAAATGGGAGGCCGTGCAAAGAACCGGCAATACCAACGCCGCAGTCATCATCGCAACCCTCAAACCGGATGATAAAATCCTGCTGATTCGCCAATACCGACCACCACTGGATCAGTATGTCATCGAATTCCCCGCAGGCCTGATCGACCCGGGCGAAACCGCAGCCGAAACCGCCTTGCGCGAGTTGCACGAGGAAACCGGATACAAAGGAACTATTGACTTGATCACCCCCGGTGCCGCCAGCTCCGCCGGACTCACCGGCGAACTTCTGATCCTCGTCTTTATGAGCGTCAATACTGCCTTGCCGCATAATCAGCACCCTGCCCCCAATCTGCAGGATGGCGAGGAAATCGAAGTCTTTGCAGTCCCACGAACCGGACTGAACGAGTTCCTGCAAAAACAAATTCGTCAGGGCGATATCCTTGACAGCCGTCTGGCCGCCTGGGCCGCCGGACTGCAAATGCAAACCCCCAGGTCATTTTAATGCCATAGGGTCATCCAACCTTCACGGGGACTTTCTCATGTCATTCTGTTTTCAATCGTATTATCTGGACAAGCCCCTACAGTCAGGACGAGTCTTTGATCTCTTCATACCCGCAAAAATCACCGAAGAGACCGCGATTTTTTTTGTGCATGGAGGTGGCTGGCAGGCGGGTTCACGAACAGGATTCCATCTGCTGATGGAACAGCTGAACCTGCAGGGATTCCTTTGCGCTTCTACCGACTACCGTTTGGTTGCTCCCGTAATCCCCGGAACCAAGCCCATTACGATTCTGGATCAGCTCCAGGATATCCGGGAAAGCTATGACCACTTCTGTTCCATTCTGAATGACCTCGGACGCCCCCTGAAAGTTGCCGTATCAGGTTCCTCAGCGGGCGCACACCTGGCCTCTCTTCTGCTCTGCGCCAATCCCGGAGAATGCGGTGAATCCTGCCGGCTCGATAACTCCTGGTGCAAGCCCACATGCGGAATTCTACAGTCAACACCAGCAACCTTTATTCCTTGGCCTGATATCTTCCCCCATATCTGGAGCAGCATGCAACAGGCCGCCGGATGCACCTATGAGGCGAATCCGGAACGCTTCCAAAAACTCTCCCTTAATAGCTATATCCGGATAGACAATCCACCCCTCTTTTTTCAGGAAGCTGAAAATGAACACATGTTCCCTGCCCGGATGAACCAGAAAATCGTCGATACACACCGCAAGATGAATCTTTCCTCGCGACTAAAAATCTATCCGGATGCTGAACACGGCTTCCTCTACGCTGCTTCACGTCCCGTGCAAATCCAGGCTCTCCATGACCTGATCGAATTCGTCAGAAAAGGGGCTTTCTGATTTTTTCTTTGAAAGCATTTGACAAAACCATATCGTGAATTAGATTTCGAATATTTCCTTACCGGGAATACAGCGCTGGTTCCCTATTTTTCAAGCCAAATCAGAAAAGCAGGAGCAAGGCATGGGGCGAAAAGCAAAACAGGAACCGATTTATTATGACCAAAAATTCAATGCTGACCTCCGAAAAAAGATTTGGATTAAACGCCAGCAACTGGGGCTGAGTCCTAAATCTGCTGCCGCTTCGCCGCAAGCAAAACCAAATCACCCTAATAGAAGTAACGATTTAAAATAACTGCATTTTGTGCTCAGACGGGTCGGACGGGTCGGACGGGTCGGACGGGTCGGACGGGTCGGACGGGTCGGACGGGTCGGACGGGTCGGACGGGTCGGACAGGTCGGACGGGTCGGACTTGTCTGACTTGTCTGACTTGTCTGACTTGTCTGACCTGTCTGACCTGTCTGACCTGTCTGACCTGTCTGACCTGTCTGACTTGTCTGACCTGTCTGACCC
>JAQVUB010000520.1 GCA_028699735.1 Lentisphaeria bacterium
CTGGGCTCTGCGCAAAGCACTCAGCGGAACGCATCTCAACGACGCCATGGAAATGATCATCAGCAAATTGAAAAAAACACCGAACAATGCGGAATTCCTGCAGTCCCTGCAAATGAAAAACAACTGATTTTTTTAACAACAAAAAACACGAAAAGGCACGAAAATTTTTGTATGCTTGTTCCTGGGCTGATTCATGCCTTGGCGCAGAAAAGCATACAAAAATTTTCGTGCCTTTTCGTGTTTTTTCGTTGTTACATATTACACAGGATTTGGGCGGCGAGTCGACCGTATCTTTCCCATGAGAGAAAGTGTGCCCGGTTGCGTCCTGCCCGAGCCAATTCATTCCGCAAACCCGGGTTTTCGGAAATTTTGAGCATCAGTCTGGCCAGTTCATCGTTGTCGTTTTGGGAAAAGGGGAGTCCTGCTCCGCCAGCGACCTCGATCAGAGCCGGATGCCTGCTGTGCAATACCGGGATGCCAGCGGCCATTGCTTCCAGTACCGGCAGTCCGAATCCTTCTTCCAAAGAAGGCATGATCAGTGCTGTAGCCTGCTGATAAACGGCTGTCAAGGTCTGATCCGGCAATCGTCCCATCCAGTAAATTTTTCCGGGGCCTCTCCAATGGCGCAATGCCTGCAGCGTGTCACGGCATTTCCAGCCGGCGCGTCCAACGATCACCAAAGCCAGGTGAGAGCGCCCTGCACAGGACGCGTAGGCCTGCAGCAAAAGATCCAGATTTTTTTTTGGCTCGATATTCCCAACAAAAAGGAAGTATTCCCCGGGCAACTGCAAATCCTTCATGGGAACGGGGGTGCTGAAACGCCGAAAATCCACCCCCCAGGGGACACTCTCAATTTTACGGAAGGGAATTCCAAGGACCTTGTGCAGTCGTTCGGCGACATGTCTTGTTGGCACGAGACATTTTTCTGCCCTCCGGATGCTGGCAGGCAATAAAGCGCGCATATGGCAGGCATTCTGCCAGGAACACCATTTCGGGTGTTCAAGTGCGATAATATCATGGACATTCAATAAAACCGGAAGCGGGCAATTCAGCGGCATCGTGTAGGCCTGGGCATGCAAAATTTCCGCACCATGATGTTTCAAAAGCCCTGGCAATACGAACTGCTGCCAGACAATCCTCCCTGCTGCGCTTTTTGCCCAGCTGGGAGGAGGCACACATTCGATTCCGGGAACCGAAAAGTTTGCCAGCAGCAAAGGCTCAAAACTTTTTTTCACACAGGGAATTTCTGCCTGGACGCCATGGCGTACTGCCAAATGCACACCGGAAGCCGGTTCCCGGTAAACACTGGCATCGATTACTAAGTTTCTGGCCATAGCTTACTCCTAATTCTTTTTAACAACGAAAAACACCAACGACCCGAAATTTTTTCGTGCATTTTCGTGCTTTTCTTGGTTAAAAAATTTGCTGGCAATGTCGGCCTTTCAGCAGTTGTAATTCTCTGCTTTTGGCATACATTTACCGTACTGCGGGCACTTAACCATTTTCATTTAATTTTTCCTTCTCTGTCACGTTTATGCGAAATCGAATTATAGCTGCGGTGCGGGATTCCAAGCTTCTCCTTCAGGTTTGCAGGAGTCCGGTGGACCTTGTTTTTTTATTAAGCGGGGGGCTTTGCGACCTGGAGGAACACTGCCGTCTCCTGCATCAGGCCGGGAAAAAAGTTTTTCTCCACATTGATCTTCTTGATGGTTTGAAAGGCGACAGCAGCGGCATCCGCTTTCTAGCCAAATATTGTCAGCCGGAAGGGATTATCAGCACCAAAGTTCAATGCCTGAAAATTGCCCGGGAAGCCGGAATGCAGACGATTCTGCGTTGTTTTGTGATTGACACACTGGCATTAAAAACCGGTACGCAGCATGTTCATCTTGCCAAGCCTGATTTTGTCGAAGTTCTGCCGGGACTTTCCACGAAAATCATCCGTTTGGCAGCCGTTCACTTTGGCATACCGGTGATTGCCGGGGGCCTGTTGAATGATCCGGAAGACATTGCGGCTGCATTTGAGGCAGGAGCAGCCGCAGTTTCAACCAGTGTTCCCAAGCTCTGGACGAGTGATATCCTGCATGATTCATCAGCCAACAAGAAAAGAGAGACACGATGCGCATCGAAGAGATCGACCAAAACTTTGTAACCGCAAAACTCGGTGAGCAAGAATTCAACTTTCGGGAAGCCTGGCAAAAGCCCTTTATGTTGTCTGGCCTGGCCTGGTTTGACCGGGAAAAGTTGTGGTGCCGTCTGCCGCAAGCTTCTCTGCCTTTTCAGAATGACGGGGTCAAAGCTCTTGCCTGGAATACCGCTGGGGCGCAGGTTCGTTTTCGCAGCAACAGCAGAAAAATTGCCTTGCGGGTAAGCCTGCCGACGCCCAGCAGCATGTCCCACATGCCAGCTACCGGGCAATCTGGTTTTGATCTCTATCTGGGCACCGGCAGCCAGAAAATGTTTATCAAAACTGCAGTCCCACCAATCAATACCGATTACTACGAAAGCCTGATGTTCGATCGTCCGGAATCGGCAGAACTCGAATTCACCCTCAATTT
>JAQVUB010000521.1 GCA_028699735.1 Lentisphaeria bacterium
CCGTCGGTGGCAGTTGTTAAGTAATTCTTAACTACTGAATTTCTCTTCAATTCATTTTCTTCCAATATGTTGCGTATATGCATTGAGATATTTGGCACAGAGGTGGCAAAAAGTTTTGCAATCTGCTGTTGGTGCAGCCAAATCTTGCCATCTCTCGAATATAAACGTATGTCTCCTTGCCCATGTCCATTACTGTAGATGATGATGTCATACTCGGGCACCTCCATCATCTCACCGATTCTTTTTATTTTCCCAGCCATCCAGTGTTCCTGTTCGCAAACCGCATTTCAAATGCAGGCGTTGATTATGCAAAGCAATTTCGCATGACCTCCGAATGAATATAAATTAATGGACGATTCAGCCATTTTCAAGGGAAGTTGTCTGGTATATTTGCGAAAATATTCTGCTTCGAACGTCGCCCAAGTTACTCGTAATCTGTCAGCTGAGTGCAGTGGTATTTTTTTTTACAACGAAAGACACTAACGACCCGAAAAAATTTCATGGGATGAACAACAAATTCCCCCAGTAAAAGCCGTTTCCCATGAAATTTTTTCGGGTCGGTTCGTGCTTTTTGTTGTTAAAAAGAATTCCTCTGTTACCAAGTTTACTGACGCGTTACAGTTACTCAATCAATAATCACATGGATATGCTCCATTAGGTTGACATCCTTTCTTGTTCCTTTATCTTATAAAAAACTTGTTTTCCCGCTGTAATACTTCAGGATATAAACGATGCCCCGCAAACTGTCGATATGCCATGTCATCACCCGAATGATCATTGGTGGTGCCCAGGAAAATACTCTATATACCATTCAAGGACACCTTGAAAAAGGCCATCAGGTCACCCTGATTACGGGAGAAAGCCCGGGGCCGGAAGGGAATCTTCTGCAAAACAGCTGCCCACCCGGTATGAAACTGCTGGAAATCCCGGAATTGATCCGGGCCATAAACCCGGTCAAAGACTTCCTCGCATACCGAAAACTGGTGAAAATTTTCCGGGAGCAGAAATTTGATGTCGTGCACACGCACGCTTCGAAGGCCGGCATCCTGGGGCGTCTCGCTGCTGACAAGGCAAAAATTCCCTTTATCGTCCATACGGTTCACGGACAAGCTTTTCACCCCTATCAGGCCGCCTGGAAAAATGGGCTGTATATCGCGCTGGAAAAATTGGCGGCGAGGCATTGTCACAAGATTTATGCGGTGGCTCAGGCAATGATCGATCAGGCGGTCGAAGCCAGAGTTGCCCCACGCCGGAAATATAGGGTGGTCTACAGCGGCATGGATCTGCAAGCCTTTATGAATGCCAGACCGGATCCTGAACTGCGACAAAAACTCGGAATCCCGGAAGGCGCCCCAGTCGTCGGAAAAATCGCCCGTATCTTCGAATTAAAGGGCTACGAAACTCTGGTTGATGCCGCTCCGGCGATTGTAGAGGCTGTTCCGGATGTTCGTTTTCTGCTGGTTGGTGATGGCATCCTGCGTCCAGCCATCGAACAGCGCATTTCACAACTGGGACTGCAAGAGCATTTTGTCTTTGCCGGACTGGTACCGCCGCAGGAAGTCTGCCGCTACACCGCTTTGATGGATGTTCTGGCTCATCTTTCACTCCGGGAAGGCTTGCCACGTACAGCCGTGCAGGCCTTGGCCAGCTCTGTACCGGTAGTAGCCTACCCTCTGGATGGCACGCCGGAAGTCGTGCTCGATGGAATCACTGGCTGCCTCTGCGAACCGGAAAATACCAGCGAGGTCGCTGAACGAATCATCTCACTGCTCAAAGATCCTGCCCTGCGCTTGAAAATGGGGCAAAACGGTCAGCAACTGGTGCGAAAACTCTTTGACTGGCACCTGATGGCTGATATCCTCGAACAGGAATACTTCCAGGGACTGCAGATTGCGCAGGATGACACAGAAAAAAACAGCAGGTAAATTTGTTAATTTGAAATAAGAGAATATTTTAGGTTTTTTGTTGTTTCCCGAAAAAAGGAGAAATGCTGATGCATGACTGGGCAATAAAGCTATTGGCCGTTCAAGATATTGATATCAAGATGGCGAAGATTGCGGAGCAAATGGCTCTGGTTCCTGCCAAACAGGCTGAGGCAGATCAGCTGTTTGAAGCGGAAAATCAGGCTTATGAACAGGCGAAACTGCACTTGAAGGAAAGCGAAGTGGCCGGCAAAAAGCTGGACAATGAAATTGCCCTGCAGCAGGAAAAGAAGCGCAATTTTCAATCCAAGACAATCCTGATCAAAAGTAATGAGGAATACCGTGCCGCCCTGTTGCAGATCGAAATGTGTGACCAGGTGATCAAAAGCCTGGAAGACCAGCAACTCGAAAAAATGTTCGAAATTGATACCCTCAAACAGGAGGTAGCTGCCCGGCAAAAAGAAGTCGAACAGGCAAAAAAACGGGCGCAGGGAGTGAAAGAAGAATACCAGACCTTGAAAGAAAATTGCGAAAAACAATACGCCCAATTGAAACTCGAACGCGACAAGGTGGCTGCTGAAGCAGACCCGGAACTGCTCCGCCAGTATAACCACCTGCGTTCCGGACGCAA
>JAQVUB010000522.1 GCA_028699735.1 Lentisphaeria bacterium
TGCTTACAGGCCCGGTTTTTGACCGCGAATTGCCCAGGACACTGCCTTCCGGAATCCCCATTCCCAATGCTTTTTTCAAAATCTATCTTGATGAACTGAATGGAAAAGTCCGTACCAACGCCTTCCTATTTGAACAGGATGATGACGGAGACGGCTCCCTGGAAAAACGCCTCTGTTCCATCGCTGCACTCGAAAAATTGACCGGACTGAATTTCTTCCCGGAGCTGCCTGCCGAAGTCCAGCAACAGCTCGAAAGCGAACCTGCCGCAAGGGTGTGGTAAGGGTGCGGGTGGCGGTTTTTTTACAACGAAAGGCACGAAAAAACACGAAATTTTTTATGGGGTGGTGCTTTGACGCAAGCACTTTCATGAGGATATGCGGGGTGCGGGGTTCTGAGAAAATTTTTCATTGGGATTGCACTATTCTGAAAAAGGGTTATATTACAACTTTCACCAATTTATGCAATGTTTCCAGCAATCAGATAGTTTCAACAGCGGAGGTTTATCATGGCACATAAAAAGGGTCAGTCATCAAGCCGTAATGGACGCGACAGCAATCCAAAATACCGTGGTGTGAAAGCCAGCGGCGGGCAGCAAGTCACGGCCGGCAGCATTATTCTTCGTCAGTGCGGAACCAAATTTCATCCTGGCAAAAATACGGGGCTGGGACGTGATTTTACCGTTTTTGCACTGTGTGATGGAATCGTCGAATTTGTCAAAACCAGCAGGAAGATCAATGTTATTCCTGTTGCGGCTGCAGAGTAACAGTCTGCCAGCTCTAGTAGAAGCCGGTTTTTTGGGGCGCTTGCGTTGCTGGAAAAATCGGCTTTTTGTTTTTTTTGAGCTCATTGATCAGAGGATTTGGAGTCAATCATGAAGCGTTTTTGTATTGTCGGCACGGGAGGTCGGGGTACGGCAAGTTACGCCGAGCCGATCCTGAAGGAATTTCCCGGTCGGATTGAGATTGTCGGACTATATGATATCAATCCGTTGCGATGTGAAGCCTGCAAGCAAATACTCAAACGGCCCGATATCCCGGTTTTTACGGATTTCAAGGCAATGCTTGATACGGTGCAGCCCGATGGCGTCATCGTTACCACCAAGGACTGTACGCATGCGGAATATGTGCTGGAGTGTCTCAAGCGCAATATTGCCGTTTATTCAGAAAAACCTCTGTGCACGACCCGCAAGCAGTGTATGGATATTCGCAGAGCCGCCGCGCGCAGCAGTGCTCCGGCCTATGTCACTCACAATATGCGGTTTGGTCCGGATATGGCCAAATTCAAGGAATTATTGCAGAATGGCGCCATTGGCAAAGTTTTGCATATTCAGTTTACCGAAACGCTGGATCGCTTTCATGGTGCGGATTATTTTCGGCGCTGGCACCGTCTTTATGACAACACCGGCAGCCTTTTGATCCACAAGGCATCGCATCATTTTGACCTGATCAACTGGTTCGCGGATTCACGGGTCAAAACGGTTACCGGCCAGGGAGCATTGTCGTTCTACGGACGCAAAGGCGCGTTTCGTGGCAAGCGCTGTTCCACCTGTGCGTATGCCGGCGATTGTGAATTTTATGCGGATGTTTTTGCCAGTGAGCACAATCGCATTCTTTACCGGGAGGCAGAGAAAGCGGATCATTATTATCGTGATGGATGTGTGTTTGACCGGAAGATTGACATTCCTGACACCTATGCTGCAACGATGGCCTTCGAGAATGGGATCATCGGCAGTTATTCTCTAATTGCGTATGCATCCTATGAAAGCATGCATATTGCGGTGGAAGGGAGCGAGGGGCGTCTGGAATACATTAAACGTTACGGCACCAGCTGGGCGGTTGGCCACAAAAACAGCAACAAAGAGGTGAGTCTTGCCAATGATGGTGAAGACCTCGATGACTCCCGTACTTTTTTCATGCTGACGGAAATGGGCAAGAAGATGGAGCGCATTCCGGAAGTCCAGGTTACCGGAGGCCATGGCGGTGCTGATCCTGCTTTGCGGGAAGCATTGTTCTGTGGTAGCGGCGCCGATCCGCTGGGTCAGCGTGCGCCGATGGAAGAGGGTATTCAGGCAGTGCTGGTCGGTATTTCGGTGATGGACAGCATTCGCGCCGGCGGAAAACTGGTTAACGTGCAGACCGGAAAAATGCTCTGATTCAGCTTTTTTTTTAACAACGAAAGACACGAAAAGGCACGAAAAAATCAAGGCAATGACGATGACTGCTTGAATGCATCGTCATTGCCTTGATTTTTTCGTGCCTTTTCGTGTCTTTCGTTGTTAAAAAGAGTTTCGTTATTTCAGGTTGAGGCTGACGTTTTTGAAGTCACCCTTGAGCAGTTCTTTGAGTTTATTGACAGAGCATTCCCAGAAATTTTTATTAAAGTCGTTGGTAAAAGCGGCGATATGGGAAGTGATGATGACGTTTGTCATGTTGCGCAGGGGGCTGTCACTTTCCAGCGGTTCCTTTTCGGTGACATCCAGGGCTGCGCCGGCAATCATTTCCTGATTCAACGCTTCAATCAGGGCGGATTCATCAATGACTGCACCGCGTGA
>JAQVUB010000523.1 GCA_028699735.1 Lentisphaeria bacterium
TGTGCTCTTCCGATCTCTCTCCCCTGACAAACAGACCCTGCCGCCAGCGCCCATCGGGATTGGGAATCATGACACAGACCGTCACCGTCTGGTTGGCAGAATTGACTGCAGGAGTAATCAGCGAAATTTTGCCATCAACGGCATTTCCGTCCAGTGTACTGACAGAGATGTTTTGGCCAATCTGAAGATGTTCGAGCTGTCGTAGAGGCACTTGAAAATCGGCCTGCATTTCCCGCAGATCTGCGATGACCAGTACGGTATCATGTTCAACCCGGCTGCCCTGGGACGCAATCTGTTCCAAAATGACACCGTGTTGAGGCGCGATAACTGGAAAAACTCCATAACTGGCGGGATCCTGTCGTTCCAGTTCGTTCAGTTCCCCTTGCGGCAGCCCCAGTGACAGCAAGCGCTGTGAAGCGAGCTGCTGAGCGGACAGGGCACTTTCGAGGTTGAATTTGGCTTCCTGCCAGTCCGCCTCCATGCCGATTTTTTCTTTGCGGAGGAATTCCTTGCGATCGAAGGTCAGGCGGGTCAGTTCAGAACTTCGCTTTTTTTCCAGATAATCGCATTTCAGTTCTGCCAGTTCCGGGCTGAAAAGAGTCAGCAGCTCCTTTCCCGGGTGGACGATATCCCCGGCTTTTACGCTCATCGTTCGGATAAAGCCGGGAATCGGAGGTACCACATGGGCAATACTGGAAGGATGCAGACGGATTTCCCCGAGCAGCTCCAGTGTTTCCGCTAATACCCCGTTTTCGACAGCTGCAATCTTCAGGCCGCCTTCCTGCTGCTGAACCGTGCTTAAAAATAAAGTACCTTCAGGATAGTCCGCTTCAGCAGCATGATTGTGCTCATCGTCCTCTTCGTGCTCATCTTCAGAGTCATGATCGTGCAACCGCGATGCATCGGTTGGGGAAGGGGGCTGTTTTGGGTGGCTTTCGCAGGAGTGTTCGTCGCTTGCCGGTTTGCCGATACTGCCAATCAGCAAAAAACCGGCAAATACACCAAAAAGACTCAATTGAAAAATGAAAATTTTACGAAGATTCATGATAATTTATTCCTTGTTCCGGGTCAGTTCATTCAGGTCGTTAAGGCCAATCAGGGCCAGCATTTCAAGCCGGTTTGTTTCACACTCCTGCTTTAATTCCAGAAGTTCTTCCCGTTTAGCCAGCCAGTTGTGTCTCGAGTCAAAGAGTTCGAGGATATCCGCTTCTCCTGCCTGGTAGGCAGTAAAGATGGCGTCATGATACTGCTTTGCCGCGGGAAGGCATTCTTGTTCAAGATCATTCAGCGCAGCTTCAGCGTTTTGCCAGTGTTGCCAGGCTCTGCGCAAGGCATGCTGCAACTCCAGATCAAGTGCGTCGGTTTCCGCCTTCACCTGATGCAATTTGGCTTGTGCCGCGGCGATGTTGCCCTGGTTTCGATCGAAAATGGGCAGTGGCATAGATACCCCTACAAACAAGGCCCAATTGTCGTTCTCACGAGAGTGCTGAAAGCCACCTTCGACTTCCACATTCGGATATTTCCGGCTTTGCTCGACGGCCAGGGCGGCATTCGCCCGGGAAATTTCGATTTGGCTGTTTTGCCATGCCGGCGATGTTTTCATGGCATTCTGGAGGATTTCGATGGACAGCGGGGGGATTCTCTGCCATTCGGAGGTAACTGGAAGTGAACGGGGCTGTAGTTCTCCCCAGGTGGAAGCCAGGGTGGCCTGCGCTTCCAGCAATTGGCGCCGGGTCTTTTTGACGGATAAAACCGCATCGGTCTGTTCTGTTTGTTGCTTGAGCAGATCCAGAGAACTCCTTTCGCCTGCATTCACCCGCTTTCGGATGATCTCACCGGTTTCCTCGAGCAATTCCAGCCGTTCGCATTTGAGTTTCAGTTCTTCCTGCAGAAAATAGACGGCATAAAAGCGGGTTTCGACCTGAATGGCCAGCTCGTTCAACAGGCTGCGATAGGAGCAGAGAACTGAAGCGAACTCGACTTCTGCGGCCTGCAAGGCCATTTTCTGCTTCGCTCCAGTCAAAATTTCCCGACTAAGTCCGACTCTGGCAGAAGCATTGTCAATACCGGAAAATTCCCCTGAACCGGCAAATTCCTCGAGTTCAGCAGAAATTTCCGGGTTGAGCGGAAGTCTGGCCTGCCGTTGCAAAGCGGACTGAACTTGAATTGCATGCCAGGCAGCCGCCAGGGCTGGACTGCGTTGCTTGACCAGTTGCCGGGCTTCTGGCAAGGTCAGCGGCGCGGAGGTTGAAAATTCTCTTTTGTCAGCAGGTGGCCGGAGATCTCCGGACTGGAGTTTTGCTGCCAAGTGGACGTTTTCCGGCGGTGGGGGCAGTTGATATGGTTCGGATGGTTGCTGAAGGTTTGTGCAGCCTGTGCTGAACAAGCAGATACCCGCAATAGCGGTGAGAAGGTATAATAATCCAGGCATCGATTGACTCCGTGCGTTATTCTGAAAAAACGTGCATGGTCCCGGTTAAAAAAGACCAAATGGAACTTCCCTGATTTCGGGCAGGGGGCAGGAACGTTTTGGAAGAACAGACGACAC
>JAQVUB010000057.1 GCA_028699735.1 Lentisphaeria bacterium
GGATCGGCTGATCTCTTTTCAGGATGCGAAACGCAACGACAGGGAACGGATGCAAGAGCTGTTGGCCCGGGGGGTAACCGGCCTGATTGCCATACCGTGTGACACGGCACTGAAAATTTCCCGGGAACTGACGTGTCTCGGCAAGCAGATACCCCGCGATATTTCCCTGGTGACAACTGAATATGCTGGAATCTGTGAAAACTGGTCCCCGCCGCTGACCTCCCTCAACCGAAATTATCCTGGCATCTGCGCTCAGGCTCTTAATTTGATTGAAGATTGGCTAAACCACAAAGTCGTTCAAGACCACCGGATTCCTGGCTCGATGATCGATCGGGAAAGCGTTGCTTCGCCGCCATAATGCGGCATGTCGGCCATAAGGATCGTGACTAATTTCAAGCCTCCTTGGTCGCTAACCTTACGGTTATATTATGGTGACAGCGCATGCCGTTTTCCGGTTCATGTTGCAGCAGGAATAACCGTCAAATGATGCGTTGTGTGTGTTATTGATCAGCAATAGGAGGTTATCATGCGGGTTGCAGTTTTGGGGGCCAGTGCGAAAGAGGAGCGTTACAGCCATCAGGCAGTGTTGCGACTGAAAGAGGCTGGATATGAAGTTTATCCAGTCAATCCGGCTCTCTGCGAACTTGCCGGGTTGAAAGTCTGGCCGGATTTATCGGCTTTGCCGGAAAATATGGATACGGTTACGGTCTATTTGTCGGCGGCCAATTCTTCAGCTCTGGCTGACGCCTTGTGCCAGCTGCATCCGCGCCGGGTTATCTTCAATCCCGGCGCGGAAAACAGCCTGCTTGCCGAAAAACTTCGTGGAGCAGGTATCGAGGTGCAATTGGCCTGCACGCTGGTGCTGCTGAAAACCAATCAATTCTGAATGCAGCTTTTTAACCACGAAAAACACAAAAAGACTCGAAAATTTTGTAAGGGTTGTTGCGTTGAGGTAAGAGATCGCTGTGCAAAATTTCATGCTTGTACCTTGAACCCTATGTGGTCATTTCCCTCCTTGTTGTCTCCGTCGGAGGGAATATGGAGCGCCGGCGTCTCGCCGGCATCGGCTTCGCGGTTCGCTTTCATCACAACAAACAAGAAACCCAAAAAAAATTCTCAAAAATGAGAAAGTATCTCATGGATAGAAACTTGCGTGTCCTGTTTCAAAAAATCTTTCTCAAAAAAAGAGAATTGGGGCGATAGTAGTACGAAAAAAAATCATGGAAAGTACGACGTATGTAAGCAATTAACGCAACTTCCATGAATTTTTTTCGTACCATCATTACATTTCTTTTTTGAAGAAGATTTTATGGACGATAGACGATAGACGATGGACGATAGACGATGGACGATAGACGATGGACCTGATGGACCCTATGGACCTGATGGACCTTATGGACGTGGACGATAGACGATTGACTTTGATGGACAGGCTGACGGCTGATAGCTGATAACTATAGGTTGTGGGCGCCAGCCCACCCCAAGTCCGTTCGTGCTTTTCGTGGTTAAAAAATCCGTTTTTTAGGTTTACTTACGTATAACCGGCTGTGTGTGCTGCGTCGAGACTTCCTTGCGCAGTTTCCACACTCCGCCGGTCTTTTCAAAAGTGTAGATTGAGGTTTCCTCTTGTCCGGGAGTTGCGTAGTCCAAGGTGGCAACGGTTGCCAGGTCTCCACTGATGATGGTTGACGAAAAGATGATGCTTTCCATTGCACGCTTAGCCCATAGCTGGCGACGGGAGAGAAATTCCTGCAGGCGCTTTGCTTCTGCTTCGGGGAGCGTGCCGGCTTTCAAGGCCTTGACTTGTTCGGCCAGTTTGCAGAGCTGCTCTCGCGTAACCACTTTGCCATCGGCGCCATGCAATGCGGCATCCGGACTCAGCATGCCGCAAAGCGAGTCATAATCCGATGCCAGCATAAACTCATATCCGCGCAAAACCTGCGCCTGCAAATGCGCCTTTCCTGTGGTCACACAGGCATTGAGAAAAATTGCCAGCAGTAACGATGGAATGATTCGGGTCAACATGGGAAGACTCCAATGGGGATGGACGCAAGGTGTGAGTACCTGCCGGAAGGGGGTTCATGGCTGAAAGGGGATCCAAAATTTCATAGGATCGCCAAACTTCGTGTTGTTCGTGGTAAAAAAAGTTTTTTGAAGCCCTCTATTCAGCCATGATTTATCGGACTTGCTGGCCGGTTTTGGGATCCCACTGCTGGCGAATCTCCTTGGGTTGATCATTGGCAAGTAGGGTTTGCAGTTGGTTTCTCATGCAGCCATCGGACTGCATCAGGTTGCAGGCATAGGCGACAACCATACCAGTGCGAACATTGGCAAGTACCTGGGAACCGCCATAACCGCCATGTCCAAAGATATCACCCCCTTCCTGGATGGAATAACCGAGGCCGTGCGTTGCCAGGTCACCCGGCTGGCTGATGTCCCTGCGGGCCTCATCCAGAATGTCTTTGCCAAGCAGGCGTCCATCAAGAAGAGCCGAGAAATGCAGGGCCATGCCGCGTGCGGAGGCGATGCAGTTGAAGCCTGGAAGGCAGGCCCGGCGTATAGCACCATCGTTCATGATCGACTCCAGCTCATAGTCCCAGCAGGGAGCAGGATTTGGCGCTTTTGGAAAATCCGGGTTGCGGGTAAGGGTCACGGTGCGGCTGGCTGCCTCCTCATCTACTCCGAAATAAATCATTCCGCTTGAGTATGGCTGGATCGCTTCCTGAGCAATGATCTGTTGCAGTGTGCGCTTTTTGGAATCACTGCGGAGCATCAGTTCACCCAGCAGCCAGGTGTAATTGACCGACTGATATTGCGTGCGGCTGCCCGGAGGAAATTCCGCAACTGCTTTTTCTACCCGCTGGAGCATGACCGACCAATTAGCAATTTCCCGATGGTTCTGATAGAATGGCCTTTTGCAGACTCCGGAGCGGTGCATGAAAATCTGCCGCACCGTGACTTGCTCTTTTCCATTGCAGGCGAATTCCGGCCAGATTTCCCGTACTGGGCGGTCGAGTTCGAGTTCGCCGCGTTCAACCAGGCGCAAAGCGGCCGTTGCACAGAAGGCCTTGCCCGTTGAGAAGACCGGAAAGAGAGTGTCTCCCGATACCGCTTTTTTGCAGCTATCATCGGTGAAACCGGCACATACATCGGCCAGAAATTTGCCGTCCTTCATAACCACAAACTGAACTCCGATTTCCTTGCCCGCAGAAACCCGCGCATCAAGAATGCTTCTGATCTCCTCTTCAACTGACATATCGCACATTTCCTTTTGATTTTGTATCGTATCCTACCTGAATCACTTCCTTTAGGTCTTGTTACACTATATTCAAGGACACGATATTTTCAAGAACTTGACTGGAATCTTAGAGATGTCTTACAAAAAAACAATGTTGGTCGTGATGTTGCATTTGACTGGGGAAACTTCATAGTAATACATGGCACTTGCATCCAGAATATCATAGGAGATTTTTCAGATGAAGTTATGTATGATCGGGGCTCGCGGGCATTCCGGATATGTTACGGGGGTATTGCCCTCTCTGCCGGATGTCCATTTGACAGCGATTTGTGCCGGGGATGGGGCGGAACCGCTTGTGCTCCGGCGACTGACCGGCAGCTTTCATCCGCAGGAATATCCGGATTGGCGGGAAATGCTTGACCGGGAATCCCCCGATGTCTTGAGCGTGGACGGGCCGTTTGAATCCCATGCCGAAATGTGTGTGGAAGCCTTGCAACGCGATATTCATGTGTTTTGTGAAAAGCCGATCGCCTTGTCACTTGAGGATCTGGAGCACATCGAAAGGACGTATGCCGGCAGCAGAGGGAAATTGATTTCGATGACTGCACTTCGCTATGATGAATGTTTTTTTACCGCACATAAACTGGCTTCTTCCGGAGTCATTGGCGAAACCATGCTGATCCAGACGCGGAAATCCTACAAACTGGGTAAGCGCCCGGATTTTTATAAAAAGCGCGGCAGCTATGGTGGCACGATTTCCTGGGTGGGAAGTCACGCCATTGACTGGATTCTGTGGTTTTCCGGCAGTGAATTTGCCAGCGTTTCGGCAACGCAAACGACCAGGAACAACCGGGATCATGGCGAACTGGAAGTGGCCTGCCAATGCCAATTTACCATGAAAAACGGTGTTTTGGCGCAGGCGAGTCTGGACTTTCTGCGTCCGGACTCCGCGCCGACGCATGGGGATGACCGGATACGGGTTGTCGGAACCCGGGGGATCATCGAAGTTGCGGAGGGGGAAGTCACGTTGATTGACCGCCAGGGGAAGCAGAAGCTTGACCAACTCTGCAAGCCGGAGCTGGAGATATTTCCGTCCTTTATCGCCAGTATCAAAGGGGAGGGGGGCTGTCTGACCGATGCAGCGGAAACTTTTGCTTTGACCCGGGCTTGCCTGATGGCTCAGCAGGCAGCCGATGAACATAAAATCATTGCATTCTGAATTGGGGGCTGGAGCCATAATCCAAATTTTTGAAACAACGAAAAAACACGAAAAGACACGAAATTTTTGTTACTGTTCAGAACCACGTTGCTCGGGCAGCGTACAAATGCTTCTCAATAGACTCTATTCTTTTTTGGCCAGCCAATGCACGGCATTTATCAGGAGCTGGCGTTCGGTTCCTTCGAGAGTCCTGTCTTTGAGGAAACGGTCGCAGTCATCCCAGGTGCTGAAGACTCCCGGGAGTGTTCCGAAGAGGACCACTTTTCCTTTTTCAAAAGGACCGGCCAGAATAACCTTGTTGCCACGGGTATCTTCCGCCAGAGTGCTGGCTTTCCAGCCCGGTACGAAGCTGTAGTGATCAAAAGCGAAACCCGGAATGAATTGTTCCCCGGCCTCCAGGTTGGCGGTGACCGGATGCCGCCCGACAACTTTGAGAGCGTTGTTTTGCACTCGCATGATTTTCTCCTGATTGTCGCGCAGCAGACTGGGGAACAGTTCTCTGGCAACCAGCGTCGCGTCATGGGTCAGCAGGAGTCCTTTGCCACGCCGAACCATTTCGCGTATTTCATTTTTGCCTTGCGTGAAAAAGGTGGATGATTTTGCCTGCGGGATGACAATCACGTCGGCCTGTGCCATGCATTCGTTGTCGAGGCGTGGCAGATAGAAGCAGTTGAAATCAGAGATACTATTTAACTGAGTATAGATTTCTTCGGCGCCGTAGGCATTTTGATAGACTCCGACTTTGATTCCTGGCTTGTCGGAAATCGCAATGGCCACTTCCGGATTTTCCACGATATTGATCTTGCCCATGTCCGCAAACACTGAATTGTCAGGATAAATGCCCGAGTATTCTGCCACATCCTGTGGCTGGCCGACAACCAGGACACAGGGCTCCGAATCATAGTCGGTTTTGACAGCGATTCCCTGCAATAATCCTGCTGCATCCGTTGTGCAGACGGTTTTACCGGTAATGATGTTTCGCAGCTCGAAACGGTCACCTTCGAGCCCCAGTTTTTTGCTGTCTATTACCAGAACAGCGCTGGCAGCTTTTTCGCATGGAAGGGCGACACAGAGCATGTTGTTCAGGCAGGTCATCGAGGAGAAGCGGAAACCGCTGTTGTTTTTCAGAGCGGCGGGTTGAGGAGCGAGCCATTCCAGCAGGCTGGCCAGCCAGTCCCCATTGTCAAAATCCTGTCCGAAGGCAAGATAATATGCATTTCCCTTGCGGGTCAGCAATGCTTGGCCGGATACTCTGTCCGTGATCAGCACCTCGTCAGCACTGGTGACCTCGACCGCGAACGATTGCTGCCATGACTTTTCCGGGAGGCGCGGTATTTTTGTGCTGTGCGGAGTTACCGATGCGGTTTGGGGTTCTTTGGCGATGCGCACCCCGAGCAGTTCCTCACTATGGTCAATCTGTTTTTCCAGATCAAGACTGGCGCTGCTGAGGCCGCTTCCCAACACCAGGATTTTTCTGCCGCTGGCGAGATATCTTCTTATGCTGTCGAGGAACTTGTCATCGAGTCCGAGGCCCATTTCCTGCGGTATGATCATCAGGTCGTATTTGAGCAGATTGTCGGTATCGAGGGTGAATTGGCTGCCGGCGACCTGGGCATCGGCCAGAAAGTGGTTTTTCAGCGCATCAAGCAGAGGAGTGAACACTTTGCGGTATTCCTTGCCGGCATTGTCCGGGAAGCGCAGAACGAAAGGTCTCGACGAGGCGATCAGGGCGATTCTGGCTTTCGATTCGGCGCCGAGCCATTTTGCATGCAGCTGGTTCCACTTTTTGACATTTTCAACGCCGGTGAATAATTCAAGCACTTTCTCGCTCTTTTTCAGATAGCCATTGAGAAAGTCCCCATGAATTTTCGTGTAGTTGCCATACTGCTGATAATACTTCCGCGGGACTTGCGGAAAAAGGATGAAACGGCTTTCAAAAACACTGACGGGTTTGCCATGAAAGGCCATCGTTTGCCGGAAAGGAACATTAGACCCTTTGTAACCCTGCCCGGTGTCCTGCCAGGAGTTCTTCAGATCGCGGTATTCGGCCTGGATCACTACCCAGAGCCGGTCTGAATTTTCCTCGAGGGCGACGCTGTCATATCCCCACACGGCGGAATTCGAGGCGATTTCCGGCGAGTATAGGCAGAAGATGGTTTCCATGTTGAAACGGTCGGCCGTTTTCCGCATGATGCGGGTGAATTTGGTGATGATTTCGTTTTTGTAGAGAAAAAAGCGGCGTTGCCATTTATCGTTGGCTTTACCATCCGGCATCGTGTCCAAGGGATATTTTTCGCCGAAATGTTTTTCGCAGAATGCGCTGAACGCTTCGAGTTCATCGCTGTGCACATCGGGTGCTTCTGCGCAGTGGACTTCATGCAGGTAGATGCCGGCCAGGCTGGGATGACGCGGTTTGTAAGCGGTGCCGTATTCCTCGACCAGATCCGTCCAGATTTTGATGTGCCTGGGGTCGTCCAGGCCGCCAATGTCGGTGTTTTTGATCCGGTAACTGGGGGTCAGCACCAGCCACAGCTTCAGATTGTAACGGTCGGCTGCGGTCAATGATTCTTCAAGCCAGTCCCGGTCGCCCATACGGTTACAGCGGCTGGCATGCTCGACACGGGTGTTGTGATAGGAACCGTTCGGCCCACGGCCTTCCTGCGCTTGAAATTCAACGTCAGTAAAGCCAGCCTCCGCAATCTGCTGAAACATGTAGTCAGCAGGAAAAACCTCTCCATAGCCTTTCAGCCACATCTCGCGCGGACTTTCCGGCGACACCCAGACCATGATTTCCTTCGCGGCAGGCTTCGTCTCCGCATGGATTGCCAGTCCCCCTGCCATGAACAGAATGGCACCCTTCCACAGAATCTTGATCCAGGCCGGCTTCATAATCATTCCTTTGCGCAGCAGTTTTGACAGTTTGCTCAGAGTCTGCAGTTGCAGTTGTGGCTGGTTCACATTTCACCATCCTTCCAGCCGCTGGAAGGATCGCCGGGAACTATCCAGAAGATGGTATCTGTACCATAACCTGTCGTGCCTGGCTTGTTGTTCATCACGCTGCCGGCTTTGGTCAGATAGTTGCAAGACATGCGGTGACGAAAAGCCATTTTGGCGCGATCGTTGGCGCCGAAATCGCCGCCGCCGATGGTCAGGCGTCCGTCTTTCCAGGCGGCGTACATATCTCCCTCCGAATATCCCCAGGCTACGACCCAGGTTTCCGTCAGGAGCATGACATTGCCGGAACCGGTCGGTGAACCAAGGCGCAGATGATTGAGTTCATTTTTGGCAATCCGAGAATTCATCGAATAGCCGCGGCTGCAGCCAGGGAAGGTCGATGCATACGTTCCGGTAGGTGTGCCGTTGCAATAGGTTCCGGACGGGCAATGGAAGATTGGCGGCCCCCAAGTGCTCTGGGCACCCGCGGTCTTGTAGTTGAAATATCCGCCGATCAGGATCGGCCAGGAATTTGCACCTGTGGTTGTAACCCCATCCCAGGGCGGAAGATAGTCATTGGAATCATCCGCATACATCGAGAAGGCCAGTCCCAGCTGCCGTAAATTGCCGGCGCAGGCAACCCGCTTGGCGGTTTCCCGTGCCGAACTCAAGGCCGGCAGCAGCATCGAGGCCAGAATCGCGATGATCGCGATAACCACCAGCAATTCAATCAAAGTGAAAAAAATCTGCCCCGGTTTCTTGTACATTTTCCCAATCTCCATGTTTGAGTCTGATAAAAAAACTAAAAAAACGCAAGGATCATTTGCCTCAGAGTATCCGTGAAGATAGCAACAAGCGGTCACTTAAAAGATATACGTACAAGTTGTCCGTATCATGGAAAATATTATAAACCGCAATTTCTCATATTGCAAGTCGTTTTTTTGAGAAATTACAAAAAAAGTTAAAAGATTCGAACAGGTGGAATTGACAAAAGGTTTATGGAGCTGTAAAATATTGATAAGCATGCTGGAAATAGAAAACTTATACGTATAAGGAATAAAAATGCCGAAAAGAGCTTTGAAAGCGCAACATCGCCGGATTACCGACATCTTAAAGCGCCGGGTTTTGCGCGGGCAGTTTTCCGAGGGCGGGAAGCTTCCTTCGGAGAATGAGCTTTTGAAGGAGTTCACGGTCAGCAAGCATACTTTGCTGAAGGCTTTGGATGCTTTGATCAATCAGGGGGTGATTATCCGGAAGCAGGGCAGCGGGACTTTTGTGGCGCCGTCGGTCTGTGCGCACGGGAATCGCCGGATTGCCGTGATTGTTTATCATTCCGACAGTCCGTATTATTCCAAAATCATCAAGGGGGTGGAGAGTTACGCCTCGCAAAAAGGCTATGGCATGATTTTATGCAACAGCCGGGGCGATATTTCAGCGGAAAGCCGGTTTGTGGAACGCTTTATCGATGAGGTGGATGGTTTCATCATCTGCCCGGCGGAAGAGAAATCGGAATATTCGGCTGGAGTAAGAAGTCTTTATGAAAGCGAAGTGCCGCTGGCGCTTGTCTCAAATACGGCTGTCAATCAACTGACCGTTTTGAGCAATTATGTGATTCCGGATAATTGTACCGGCGGGTTTCTGGCTGGGAAGCATCTTGCTGAATGCGGCTATGAGAAGATCGGAATTCTGCTTTGTGAGGATTTGGAAAAGGAGACCATTCGCGAGCGCTTGAAGGGTTTCAAGCTGGCTCTCGTGCAATACGGTATCCCTTTTTCCGATTCGATGATGCTCGATGCATCGAGCGATGATCCCGAACATGGCTATATGCAGAATGGATATGATTCTGCAGCCAAAGTCATTCGCTTTGCCAATGGCGGCACCTGCGGGATTTTTGCGGTGGGGGATTCTCTGGCAATTGGCCTGCTGAAAGGCTTGAAGGAAAAAGGGGTCTCGATCCCGGGCCAGATCGGGATTTGCGGTTTTGATGATATTGAGCTGGCTTCGCAGTGGGACATCAGTCTGACGACCGTGGCACAGGATGCTGAACAAATTGGTGAGAAAGCGGCGGAAATCATAATTGACGCAGTGGCTCAACTTGATGAAAACCGGGTGGCACGGCACATCGTTGTTCCGGTCGAACTGAGAGTGCGCAAAACAACGGCAAAGATGCCGCTCTGAGAGACTGGCTCTCTGAGGCGGGCGGCATATAGTAGGCAGGCAGGAGGGATTTCGCATGTATGATGTGATTGTAGCAGGTGGTGGCATGAGTGGTGTGATGGCAGCGCTTGCGGCTGCCCGTGAGCAGCGCCGGGTTTGTCTTCTCGAACGCGGCTTCATGCTGGGGGGGATGGCTACTTCCGGCCTGGTGCAGCCGATTACCTGCTGGGGAAGAAGCACTTCTGATGGCGTGAAATATGTAATTGGGGGTACCGGGCGGGATTTTCTGACCCGGCTGCATGATGCGAATCCCGGTCTTGCCACAGCCATGAGCACCTATGGTCCGGTGCTGGACAGTGAATATTTGAAAATCGAGCTGGAACGTCTTGTGCTGGCTCATGACATTGACTTGTTCTACGGGATCATGTTGTGCGGGGCAAACACACAGGGCGGGAGAATTCAAAGCATTCAGTGTTGTTCCAATCAGGGGCTTCACGAGTTTTCCGCAGGAAGATATATTGACGCGACAGGGGATTGTGTGCTGGCAAACGCAGCTGGCGCACCGTGTTTTGTGGAAAGGCAGGGAATCTCACTGATGTTTATCCTGAGCGGAGTGTGCAAAGAGGAGCTTTTTGCAAGTTCATACCAGGAAGTTTGGAAGGAGCATCGGGCAAACAACTATCGCGCAGCAACGATTTTC
>JAQVUB010000524.1 GCA_028699735.1 Lentisphaeria bacterium
GCGGCGGCGCGGAAGGCGGGATAAATGCCAAAGATCATACCGATCAGCACGGAGATGGTAAAGGCCAGCACCAGGGAATCCATTTTGACGATGGTCATCAGTCCGGCAAAATGGGAAACGATGGCCGGCACAGAAATCCCCAGGGCTACCCCAATGGTGCCGCCAGCAAGAGACAACAACAGAGCCTCGGTCAGAAACTGCAGAATAATGTCGGCTCGGGTGGCTCCCAGGGCTCGACGGATGCCAATTTCGCGGGTTCGCTCAGTAACGCTGGCCAGCATGATATTCATGATGCCAATACCGCCAACCAGCAGGCTGATTGCAGCAATGCTGCCCAGAACAATATTGAAGATCCGCTTGGTCTGCTCGGCCTGGCGCAACAGTTCCAAAGGCACGGTAATCTCAAAATCATTATCTTTGTGATAATGCTGCAAAGTCGTTCGCACGGAATTAGCCAGGGAGACAACAGCCTCATCACTGGGTGCGGTGATCGTCAACTCATGCAATTCAACGCGTTCCATCGAAAACGAGCCAGTCTCCTGTTTGACAATCGTTTCCCCAAAACGATCTTTTGCAGCACTGATTGACACATAGACTTCGTAGACATCACGGCCGGACTTCTCTTCCTTTTTCGTCTTTTTGCTGGTATTGGCCACGATTCCAACCACATGGAAGGCCTTGTCACCAAGATAAATATTATTACCCAACGGAAACTCCAACGGAAACAGGGCGTGCGCAGTCGCCTCCGTCAAAACCACTGCATTGCTGACCGTTTCCACATCATATTGGTCAATAAAACGGCCAAAACGTACATCCAACGGGGACTTTTCCAAAAACCACGGTACGGTTCCAATCACCTTGCCTGGCAGGCGGACATCACGATGGCGCAATCGGGCGGTAATTTCCCGAGCCGGCACATGAATCTGCACTCCGGGATACAAGGTGCGGATACGTATCACATCCTGATACGTCAAACCGTAAATACTCAGCCGGCTCTGGCTGCCTGTCGTAGAGCTGGATTCCTCAGGCTTTCTGGAGCGGATAATGATATTCGTGCTGCCCATGCTGCGGATTTGTTCCCGGGCTTCATAACTGGCCCCTTCACCAATTGCAAGCATGGCAATCACGCTGCTGACACCAAAGATGATGCCCAAGGCGGTCAGAAAACTGCGCAATTTATGCTCGATAAGGCTGGTCGCCCCCAGCTTTCCTACGCGCTTCAATTTGTATAGATAATGTTGCATCTGCTATTTCAACTTAAAGAAGATTTCAAGTAATATTTTTTAACCACGAAAAGCACGAACTGACACGAAAAAAATTCATGGAAATCAGCGTTGTCTGCTTTCCATAAGTAGTTCTTCCTATGAAATTTTTTCGGGTCGTTTCGTGCTTTTCGTTGTTCAAAAAGCATTCTCTGTAAACCATCATCTGACGCATTTCGAATTTCAGCGTCGCTCATCGCTGTCAATCAGGCCATCGATCAAATGAATGATTCGGCGGGCATGTTCGGCGACATCGCGTTCATGGGTCACCAAAATGATCGAACGACCCTGGGATGCGAGCTCATCGAGGATCTGCATGATTTCACGCCCGGTTGCGGAGTCCAGATTACCGGTTGGCTCATCGGCAAAAATCAGCGCCGGCTCATTGGCCAGGGCACGCGCTATCGCCACACGCTGACACTGCCCACCAGACAATTCCGTGGGGCGATGCGTCAGACGATGCCCCAAACCAACCATCTCGGCCAACTCCTTGGAACGCGCACGGCTGTCCTTCTCCGTCCATCCCTGATAAAACAATGGAACCGAAATGTTTTCCAGCACAGACAACTGTCCGAGCAGATTGAAAGATTGAAAAATAAAGCCGATTTTTTTTCGGCGAACCGCACTCAACTGATTGTCGTTCATCTTTGCCACCGGCAAACCATCGAGAATATACTGGCCACTGGAAGGCACATCCAGACAGCCGAGGATATTCAGCAGAGTCGATTTGCCGGAGCCACTGGTACCCATGATCGACATGTATTCGCCATGCGCCAGATCGAAGGAAATTCCTTTCAAGGCATGAACGACCGTGTCACCCATCTGAAAATTTTTGGTCAGATCGCTGATCTGGATCACATGGTTTTCGGTATGTTTTTCCGGCATCTTTGCTTTTCCTACTGCGGATTTCAAATTCAAATCCGATCGGGAAACCTCTTGAGATCCCTTGTCTGCAACATCCATTTGTTCTGGAATCGCAGGAATACTCATGGGGTCTTTACGCTGCTTTCTTCAGCAGCCTCCTTCTTGACTGAATTTTTAGAAGCCTTGGAGTCCTGGCTGTCTCCATTCACTTTCTTTTCTTCCGTCGCAGATTTGCCATTTTTCTCTTCGGAACCCCTTTCTTTCTCAGCTTCCTGCTGCTTCTTCTGTTGCTCTGCTTCGAGCAGCTTTTCAAGCTCAGTATCCGTTTCCTCCTCTGTGCTCTCCTGCAGTTGTGGCGGAGCCATCAGAATTTCCTCCCCGAGTTCGAGTCCTTCCTGCACAACGACAAAAGACTGATT
>JAQVUB010000525.1 GCA_028699735.1 Lentisphaeria bacterium
TAGACTTTGGCTTCGTAGGGGCTGAAGGCGTCTTCGGGGCGGTTGAGGATGCGGTTGTTGTCAAAGGGCAGGAGTATGGCTGCCTGATCCGGCAATGGGAGCGTGTTGAGACTGCTGCTTTGGTTGATGGCAATGAGTGTCAACAGGGTTCCATTCTGTCGTGCCGACAGCAGGAACCCCGGTGCATTTCCGAAGGGATATCGCACTGGTTGTCCGGCCTGCTGAAAGGCCTGAAAGACGGGTTGGATTTCGGCATTGAGGTTGGAAATCACGGACCATAGCCGGCTCCGTTCAGGCGGGAGGAATCCATGTCCCATATGGATGACGATGCCTGCCAGGTCATTGGCGATGGCTTGGAAGGCGGCTGCACGTAACTCTTCCGCGCTGCGGCATTGATTATTGGGGATGGTTCCGCCGAGCCAGAGCAAGACCGGTTTGTCGGGACAGGCTTCGCGGATTGCCGAAATGTCGTTTTGCAGATGAGTTATCATATCCACTGCATAGCTGGAGTCCCAGGAGGCCGCTTCAAAAATATCGCAGTGTGGCGCGAAATGAGCCGCCACAGGCAGTTGGTCGATTTGAATGGAAAACAGGCTGTCCGGGCTGATCTGCTTGAGTTCCTGGTAGATTTTCTGATACCATTGCGGGGAATCCAGATACTCCAGCGTTCCATCGGCGTTTTTGCAGGCAGCACCCATTTGCGCTTCATAGGCAATGCGCCAGAAGCGGTTTTGGGCCGGTGATGGAACCTGGAACTGTTTTTGCAATAGTTCCCGGAGTTGTTCCCATGGTGGAAAAGTGTAACCGACCCAAGCATCTTTTCGCAGAAGGCTCGCGCCCCGAACGGTTTCCAGACGGACGGAATTGTCCTGTTGGCCGTATGTTCCGTAATACAGGTTGAAGCAATCTTGATTTTGCAGGAAATGCTTTGCTGTCGGGCTGGCGCCAACCAGGAAAATTGGGGTGTTGTTCAACAGAAGCTGTGTTCCCTTGGTGGTCAGTTTGGCATTCAGGGGCAATGCAGGTGGTTTTCGGGTGTGTGGGATGTGTTGAAATGCTCTCAAGGTCTGAAAGGGGGTTCCACTCTGTTCCCAGCTGGCTTGCAGATAGAGGGTGCCAAGGGGCAGGTTGTTCAACAACAGGCTTCCGGAAAGCGCATTCCAGTCCAGTGAAAGGATGCTTTTGCTGTTCAGGTGGCATTCCTGCAACAGGCTGATCTTCAGTTTTTCAAGGGGGCCAGTTCCAGGAGAAGCTGAGGGGTTCAATGAAAACTCGAGTTTGCCATCCTCGGGCGTATAATAGTATTTGTTGAGGGTGAGGATATTCTGGAAATTCCAGATCAGTGCGGCCTGTTGATTGAGGAAATCTTGTTTTGCACTTTCAGAAAAGACTCTGAAGGCCAGTTCAGAGCTTCCTTTTAGTGGCAGAAAAGTATTTCGGATCGTTTCCTTGAAAGTGATGAAGCCTGGAGTCATGGGGTCAATCCCTTTACTGGAGAGGATGACCGCCTGATCAAGGATGATTTGCGCCTGCAGATCAGCGGGTGGATTCAAGGGAAGTTGGATCGTGCTGCGGATTTGACTGCCTTTGATATCGAGCAGGGTGATGACGGCTGGCTCCCAGGTGGGGGTGACGCCGAAATCCAGTTCTCCAAAAGTGCTCAGATCATGGAAATTTTGACTTCCGCTCCAGCTGGAGACCGCCGCTGTGCTGCCTTGACGGTTGCGGGCAAAATTTGCCAGCCAGCGGGTGGGGGGCAGGGGACTGCTGGTCTCGATGGCGGCATAGGGGATGCGCAATTCCATCAGCCAGTGGCGGTCACGGAGCGAACTTTTATGCAAGATTCCCTGCGGCTGCCAGGAAAGATCGCGTTTTCGCGCGGAATAAAAAAATCCATTGAGATTAAAACATAAATGAAAATAAGTATCCGGATTGCTTTGCATGCTTCCATTCTCGATTTCCTGTTGCGGAGCCAGAAAAATTTCGAAAGAATCATCGCTGAATACAGTCTTGTCATCATGGCGTTGGCATCGGGTTGTGACGGCAGTGCCCGGCTGGATGGCCCCCTGTGCCAGCAGATACAACGCTTCTGAGTCATAGGCGACCCGCACGGTCGTCCACTCCCACGGCCAGGAAGTGTTTGTGCTGACAAAGCCTCCGGCAACCGCTGCCTCCGCCCAGGCTGGATCATCGGAAAGACCATCAATCTGTATGGGTTCCGTAATGGAGCTGGCCAGATACAGGCGGGGTTGCGCAAAAAGCGAAAGGGAAATGCAGAGAAACAGGAAGGTAAAAGGCAGTTTCATGGTGCGGTCTCCTAGCAATGGGGACGGAATGTTTCATGGGACGATGGACGATGGACGAGGGACGATGGACGATGGACGATGGACGATGGACGAGGGACGAGGGACGATGGACGATGGACGAGGGACGATGGACGAGGGACGAGGGACGATGGACGATGGACGATGGACGATGGACGATGGACGATGGACGAGGGACGAGGGACCCTATGGACCTTATGGACCTTATGGACCCTA
>JAQVUB010000526.1 GCA_028699735.1 Lentisphaeria bacterium
ATATATTTTTGTTATGATCGCCTTTTCTGCAACCCATCTTACACAGGTATTTTGTTTAAGCTGAGATCTATCTCAAAATGCACCGATATGCCGACGGCCGGTATCTAATCGCTTTTTTCAACCTGGGGCATGATCCGCGCTTTACAGTATAAAAGCACCGTTTTCCAGCAGTTTGGCCCGCAGAACCGGAACATCGACCTGGTGGAAATCCGGTTGCTCCGCAACACTGGCCATGGCTGCAGCCAACCCGGCCGCTTCACCGAGAGCCAGGACGGTGGCCATGATCCGGACACTGCCCATGACCCGCCTTTCCGCGCAGATCGAACGCCCTGCGACGATGACATTTTTGAGTTTTTCCGGTGTCAGGCAACGATACGGGATGCCGTGAGATTCGCCTGGCCGATAGACTTTTTCCTCCGGATGATGGGCCAGTTTCCCTTCAGCCAGAAGCTTCAATTCAGTTGATGTCTCATGGGAATCAAAATTATAGCAGTTGCGGGCGATCTCATCCGGAAAAACGCGACGGGCATAGTAGTCTTCCGGCATCAGCTTGTAATCGCCCTTGATGCGGCGCCCTTCGCGAATGCCCAACAATGAGGATGTAGCTGCCAAATACGACTGGCCATATGCATCGGGAAATTTCTCGGCCAGCAGGGCCTGAATCTGGGCGACCATGCGGCGGGCCTGGATCAGGGCGGACGAGACATTGGCCGGATCGGTGCCGTTGACCTGGTAGATATGGCCGGCGTTGAAACCGACAGCTGACGGCCCGACAATGCCGTAGCAGATATGGTTGTCCGGAATTAGCGGGTACCGGCCGTCATTGGGGTGAATCACGCGATGGCTGTCGATGCGGCTCACGGCAGTCATGTCGACATTGGTCAAGGTGAAACACATCGTGGCCGGCTGCATCTCGCCATATTCATCACCCAGTTCGAATTCACCGCCAGCCCAGGCCACGAGATCGGCGTCGCCGGTGCAATCCACATAGGTTTTGGCCCTGTAAGCCGACAGGCCGGCCTTATTGCTGACAATTACGGTCTGGATCGCGCCCTGGTCATCGACATCGACGTCCGAAAGGACGGTCTGGAAGAGGATCGCAGCGCCGGAACCGACAACCAGATCATCATACACGCGCTTCAGCGCCTCGGCGGCGATCGGGCCGCCCTTGGTTCCCGGCTGGACATGCGGCATCTGATTCTGCAGTTGTTCCATCACCTGCTTGCCGAAACCGGTACTGCAGAGGTCGCCGCCGTTGGAAAAGCCGCACCAGAACGGTACGAGGCCGCTGGTTCCCATACCGCCCAAACTGCCGGTCGCTTCGATTAACAAGGTCCTTGCGCCGGCACGGGCTGCCGATACGGCTGCGGCACAACCGGCCGGGCCGCCGCCGATGACGATGACCTCGAACCGGTCATCGAGCGGAATCTGTTTTGGTTTTAGGGTATACATCATCTATTCCCTTCAGAGCATTCTTTCGATGGCAGGCTCAATGGTTCTTGCATGAAAAAAACATCACTTTATTTCTGATCTAAGAGACAATGCATGGAAATATACTGGCTATTCTAAAATACATTTTATGGGTATGCACTTGACTAAGGTTTAGCAAAAAATTATAATTGGTGGATGGAAAAGTATCCGATGAATTTGACTGAGTTTGAAAAAGAATTTAGCACAGAAGAGCAGTGTCGAGAATATTTGCTAAAATTACGCTATGAGGATGGAGTGAATATTTGTCCCAAATGCGGAGGTTCAAAATCGTGGCTGGTAAACAAAACGTTATTTGAATGTAGCGATTGCGGACACCAACGTTCCGTCATAGCCGGAACGATATTTCAAGACACGCATAAACCGTTGACTTTGTGGTTTAGAGCTATTTGGTATGTGACCTCAGGGAAAAATGGAACAAGCGCATTAGGATTGCAGCAGATTCTAGGACTGGGTAGCTATCGTACTGCTTGGACTTGGCTGCATAAACTTAGGCGAGCCATGGTGCGTCCTGGTAGGGATAAGTTAATGGGTAAGATTGAGGTGGATGAAGCTTATTTTGGTGCACCAGGAAAAGGTGGAAAGCGCGGGAGAGGATCTGAAAACAAGGTATTGGTGGCAATTGCTGTTGAAATTAACGACAAAAAAGTTGGCAGGATACGCATGGCTGTAATTGATAGCGCGTCGTCCGAAAATCTGCACAACTTTGTAGAAATGACTTGTGAAAAAGGAAGCACGATAATCACAGACGGTTGGTCTGGATACAATGGTCTGTCGGAAAAGGGCTATTTGCAAGAAACAACTAAACGTAAGCCTGATGACGCTGATGATACATTGTTACCACACGTGCACACTGTCATTTCATTGCTGAAAAGATGGTTACTTGGGACGCTACAGGGCTCCTGTTCCAAAGAACATATCGGGTATTACCTTGACGAATATACTTTTCGCTTTAACCGGCGTAAATCAAAAAGTAGAGGTATGCTGTTTTATCGACTTTTGCAGAATGCCGTTCAAATAGCGCCCGTTACTTATGCAGATATCATAG
>JAQVUB010000527.1 GCA_028699735.1 Lentisphaeria bacterium
AGATCAAAGAATAATTCGTAATAAGCTGTACCCAATAAAAAAGCCCCGGCGAAATACACCGGGGCTTTTTTTTGAATCGGTCAATCAGGAACGGGCACGTTTTTTGCGCCGGGAAATGGCTCCCAAAGCCGAGGATCCCAGCAGAAAACTGGCCAGCATCCCGGGAAGAGGCTGCCCGCTGAATGGTTCACCTTCAACCCCATGAAACCCAAAGAAAACATTTGTCTGATCAAAACTCAGACGAGCCAGTTCATTTCCCAGCTGATCACTCGTTTTCCCATACTCACGGGAAACCAGATTGCTGGAATTGATCGGATTGGTTTTGTTGAAAATGGTACCGCCGGTTTCACCCTGCAACGTAGTCACCCACACCCCGATCTCATCCCCAGCCTGAAAATCGCCGAGTTTGTACGCCGTCTGCGTCACCACGGGATTGTATGGATTCATCGCCTGCGAGTAAACTATGACCTGGCTGCCATCGGCCTGATGGGCAAGCCCGGTCTGACGGTCAATCCACCCATACTGAGAAGAGTCAGCAACATTTACCACTGTATTCAACAACTCATTGTTGGCAGACCACAATGTATTGATCTTATCCATGATATACAGAGAACCGGAACCCTCCGTCACCCGGATATAATAAGCATTGCCGCCCACCGCAGGATAACCGCCCTTCTCACGAGGCAGCTCCACGATCTCATATTGAAAGGCCGCACTGAGTCTGGATAGAACCAACAGAAAACTGAATACCTGCAAAAAGCGCTTCATATTTCCAGCCTCCTTTCTTGTATGTGGTTGTAAGATCAGCTAAAACCGTTTGTTTAATATAAAGTGTTTTCCTTCACATTGCAAATAGCAGGAATAAAACCCATGAGTCCGTGTCCCGTCCGTGTCCCGTCCGTGTCCCGTCCGTGTCCCGTCCGTGTCCCGTCCGTGTCCCGTCCGTGTCCCGTCCGTGTCCCGTCCGTGTCCCGTCCGTGTCCCGTCCGTGTGTCTCCGTCTTACACTCGTTTGTTTTTCCAGCGTCCCATTTTGAACCAGGCAGTAACCAGAACCGCATGAATGACCTGGGTAGCAGCCATCGCCGACCAGATGCCGATGGTGCCATAGCGATTAGCAAGGAAATGAGCCAGCGGCACCTGCACCCCCCAGAGAGCAAAGGCATTGATCAGAAACGGAGCAACGCTGGCGCCCGCACCGGCAAGTGCCCTGCTAAGAACAATGCTTAATGCACTGAACACGTAAAATGGGGCCTCGATATGAAAATACTCGGAACCCACCCGGATCGCTTCGGCATCATCCACAAAAATACCCAGAAAGAAAGGGGCTTGAAATATCAGTACCAGGCTGGCAACAACCATGATGGCGCCCTCGATGCCGACCGCCAGCCAGGCTGCCTGTTCAGCCCGTTCGGGCCGCCCCGCGCCGAGGTTCTGTCCCACCATCGTGGCGGAAGCATTGCCGAAGGAGAATGCCGGCATCAGGATCATCATATTCAGGCGGGTGCCAATACTGTAACCTGCCAGACCCGAAGTGCCGAAGGGAGCAACAATCCGGAACATCACCGCATTCATCAGGCTGCGCAACAGCATCTGACCCGCACCCGGCAAACCAATCCGAGTAATCCGCCAGCATAACCCACCGTCCGGAATCCAGTCACGGCGTGTCAGCTTCAAATGCAATTTTCCGCTGCTGAGCAAAACCATTGAGATCAGAGCCGCCAATGCCTGCGCAATCATCGTCGCAACAGCAGCTCCCGTCACCCCCATCTTTGGAAAAGGCCCCGGTCCATAGATCAGCAGCGGATCCAGGATAATATTGACAACATTGGAAAAGGCCATGATTTTCATCGGCGTCCAGGCATCCCCGGCGCCCTGCATCGCGGCATTGCCCAAAAAGAGAATAAAAATCGTAAAACTGCTGTAGAGCATGATCTGCAAATAGGTCATGCCTGCAGAAATCACTTCCTCCGGAGTGTTCATCCAGACAAACAACTGACGGCTGAAAAAAAGTCCGGCAGCGGCCACCAGAAGCCCAAAAAAGATGGCTATGGTCAGGCTCTGTCCTGCAGTTTTTGCAGCCAATGCTCCTTTCCCTTCTCCGGTAAAGCGTGAAACCATGGCGATGATTCCCAGAGAAGCCCCCATCAGAAAGGGGGTCAGAACAAAAAGGATTGTACCGCTGGCACTGACTGCAGCCACCGCCGAACTGCCCAGCCCCCCGACAAAATAAAGATCAATTATACTTTGCAGATTCTGCAGCAAAGCCTGCATCAGCATCGGAGTGGCCAGACTGAACAGCCCCCCAAACAAACTCCCGCTGATGATTTTTGTATTCGATTGCGACATGATTATAAAAAAAAACCTGAAAAATGCAAAAAATTATAATATAATATCCATCAGTCAGATTACCGACAGCAGAGGAATTTCAGACAAAAGGCAGATATCGACACCGTAATACGTCAGTGAACCTTGGGTAGCAGCATTACTGAATAATACAATTACCACATGAACCCAACTCTAAAAAAGTTCGTG
>JAQVUB010000528.1 GCA_028699735.1 Lentisphaeria bacterium
TTCTCGGAGAACCGCGACTCATCTTGTATTTTCAGATAGCGCTTCAAGAGGAATGTGCAAAAGTATGGAAATGTTGTGATGGTTTCAGTTTTACCAATATTGCCGTGAATGAGTTTTATGCCCCAGGCAATCTCCGGATATTGGTCTGAATTTATGAGTGTGCGCATGGATTTCGCCGTGTTGTTGCCTGCCTTTGTTTCGACAGGAATCAAATTGCTGGCGTTGCGTACGAAGAAATCCTGTTCCATCGAACCGTCTTCACGGCGGTAGTAAAAGAGTTCATAGCCTGACTTTGACAGCGCTTCAGCAACAAAGTTTTCGTACAAAGCACCTTTATATACGCCTAGATTGCGGTTGGCGCGCAAATCGTTGCGCGCTTCCTCATCCAACATCGCGATAAGGATGCCCGTATCTGAAACATAAATTTTGAATTTATCCTCAAAGTAATTGCCTTTCAGAGGCAGTTCAGGGAATCTCAGACAATAGCAGGCGCTTATAACTCCGGCATCAAGCAGCCATTGAATGCACCCGCCATATTCCCTTGTCCGTGCACGCGGATTAATTTTACTCAGCTGGAATTTTTTGTTCTCTTTGGCCAGTTGCAATGGAACATGGTTAAAGACGGAAAGGATTTTGGCGGCGTCCAGACTTTCCGCATATTTGCGTATGTCAGCGCGGTAGCTGTCAAGAATATCCTGCTGCAAATCGGCTGTGCCAGCAAAATTGTTGTTGGCAACAAACAATGAAATTACCGCCGGCATTCCCCCAAGCATGATGTAGTCAAGAAAGCGGTTTTCCCACAGATGCAGTTCCGATGCTGGGAAAGGCTTGACTTGCAGCATATTGCCAAGCAATTCATTGGCCACTGTGTCGGGGTAGCCCATTGCCCAGAGAAATTCCTCAAAATCCATGGAGCGCATTTCATATACGCTCTGGTAGCCGACACTTATGCTGGAAATTCGGCGATAGTGCACACCCAACAGAGAACCGCTGCAAATGACATCAAAACGCTTGTCGATGGAAAAAAATTTCAATGCGGTTGTCAATTCGGGGTATTCCTGTATCTCATCGAAAAAAAGAAGCGTATTTCCGGGAATAAATTTCAATGTTGGATCGGCGCGCGATATTTCTTTGATGATTTCCTCTGCCCCGAAACCATTGTCGGCAATGTGCTTATAGTACGTCTGGCGGATAAAGTTTATGGCGATTACGCTTGCATAATTGGCTTCTGCAAAGTGCAGTATAGATTCAGTCTTCCCTACCTGGCGCGCTCCTTTGACAATAAGCGGATGGTGATTCGGATTCGATTTCCAATCGGCAAGAAAAATATCGATTTTTCTCTTCAGATACATTGATAACACTCCTCGTGAAGTTTGACGCTGCCAGTAAAATAGCTGTGAAAGAAAAGTTTTGCAAGCTTCGATCACGGAATTGGAAGAAAAAACAACTGATAGATCACGAAAACATGAAAAATTTATGCGATAATTTCACGGAATTATTGAAATACCTCGGAGAAGACTGATATCCACTACCATTTTTTTTACCGCGAAAAGCACGAAAAGACCGAAAATTATATATAAAACCGGGAAAACAAAACATTTTCAAGCCGTTGGTGTTTTTCGTTGTTAAACAATACCACTGCCATTCAGTTTTCCACGATTTTTCCGGAAAGGCGTTCTCTGAATTTCGAAGGAGACATTCCGGTTTTGCGGCGGAACATGCGGGAGAACTGGAAAAGATCTTCGTAGCCGCATTGCGACCCCACTTCCTTGACGCCTAGAGCTCGGTTCCGCAGCAGATACCGGGCACGTTCCATCCGGCAGTTCAGCTGGAACTGGATGGGCGATATACCGAAGTGTTTCCTGAAGCCGGAGAGAAACGCAGGGACTGAAAGATAAACATTCCGGGCAAGCAGCTGCAGCTGCAGGTTCAGTTCCTGTTCCGCGCAGTTTTCGATGAAGTCGCGAACCTCCTGCCATTTTTTTGGAATCTCGGGGACATCTTCCGGGGGATCTTTCATCCGCCGGATTTCCAGAAAAAGGGAATGGAGATGGTTCAGTAGAAGCGCTGTCGAAGGGGAAGCGCCCGAAGAAATTTCCGCGTAAAAGAGATCCAGATACCGTTCCACGGTTTTCGGCTTCGGACACGGAATGCAGAAATCTTCCGGGAGACCGGATTCTGTGAGAAGTCTGGGCACGTCGTCCCCATGAAAATGAAGCCAGCTGTGCGACCATTCCCATTCCTGGCTGCCGTAGTAATGCCCCGCTCCCTTTTTCCAGAGACGCAGGTACCCGGCCGAATGCAGTTCCCGTCTACCCTGGAAGTCGATCCATACAGGATCGTAAAAGAGCATCAGAAGCCGGTCACCGGTGCCGCCCGGGCGATCCACGATGCACGGGCGCATCGGTTCGAACTTTGCAACGCCCATGACGACGATCCGGCCCGGAGCCAGAGCATCCGAAAGCTTCATGTAGCGGTATTCCATCATGGAAAATCACTTTCGACAAAGGAACAATCATTTATGCCATGTAAAA
>JAQVUB010000529.1 GCA_028699735.1 Lentisphaeria bacterium
CTGTTACATCTGCATGAATCCCAAAGAGGCCGAAGATGTCGTGCTTTCTCGCGAAGTCATCTCCTTCATTCCGGAATTTCTGGCTAAAGACAATGCCATCGGCATCGGAGAAATTGGAACCAACCGAAATACGCCTAATGAAATGCTGATTTTTGAAGAACAGGTCGATCTGGCTATTCGTCTGGGACAGCTCTTGTGGATTCATACACCTCACTTGAATGACAAGCTGAAAGGCACGAAAATGATGCTGGATGCACTCAAAACGCGTCCGTATCTTGATCCAAACAAGGTCTGTTTTGACCATATTGAGGAGCATACAGTGGAGATGGTACTCGAAGCGGGTTACTGGGCTTCGATGACCATCTATCCGGTGACCAAGAATTCTCCGGCCCGGGTGGTGGATACGTTGGAAAAATATCCTGGCGCAAAGCTGATGGTGGATGCCTCCGGAGATTGGGGGCCGTCGGATCCCGGCACGCTGCATCAGGCCATCTTTGAAATGCGCCGGAGGGGATACGCGGATGCCCAGGTCGAAAAAATCTTCTTCGATAATCCGAACCAGTTCCTCTCCCAGTCCCCCAAATTCCGGCTTTTTTAACAACGAAAAAACTCGAAAAAACTCGAAAAATTTAAATGGATTGTTGCTTCGACGGACAGGGTTGCTCGCAAAAAGATGTTTACATTCGCGGGAGATTAATCAGGCGTATAATATCAGCATGTGGATAGGTGCTGAAGTTAACCAGTAGTCCAAGCGCTATGCCAGTCGCTTTCAAATAGTTAATCAACTGAGCTTTATGTTCTGTAGCAACTTGTTTGATCGCCTTGAGTTCAATAATGATTTTTCCATAACATATAAAATCTGGTTTGTAACTTTGCTTTAGAGGCATTCCTTTATAGATCAGATGCAGTTCACTTTGGGCAGTGAAAGGAATGCTTCTGGCAGTGAACTCTTGCGCAAGGCATTCCTGATAAACAGCCTCCAGAAAACCGCATCCCATAATTCGATACACCTCAAAAATGGCTCCCTGAATTAGATAACTTTCTTCTTTGAAAAGAATTTTTCCTTGCGAGTTCATAGCAGGCTCCCAATTTCCAGTCTGTAAAGGAAAATAGTACCTGCAAATTCAAATGTCAAGACAAGTCATTGATAATCATATAAATACATAATAAATCCTGTAAATTACCGGAAGTCATAAAGCATCTGTAATTTTTGCGAGCGTCAAAATCCGTCGAAGCAACAACCTATAAAAAATTTTCGTGCTTTTTCGTGTTTTTTCGTTGTTAAAAATTAGCGGCTTTCGCCATGCTGGTGGCGGCTTGTTGGGGGGTCATGGTACCGGAAAAGAGGTGTTGAGTGGTTTTTTTATGCTCGACGGCCAGGCGGGGGCTGAGATATTGATCATAGTAGGGCTGCAGAGAAGCGGCTTCGCGCAGTGCCTGCAATGCCTGGCGGGTGATTTGCGGCAGTTCTTTTTCCTGTTCCGGGGTAGTCTTCAAAGCAGGCAGTCTGCCGATACTGCACCATTGCATAACCACCTCGTCGGAAGTCAGATATTCGAGCAGTTTGCAAGCCAGTTCGGGGTGCTTGCAGGAGGCCGATACGGCAAATGCGCAGTTGATGCCGCCCAGGATGGTTGACGGATCGCCTTTGCCATCGGGCACCAGCGGGAACGGGATCACTTTCATCTGCTGCAGAAATTCCGGTTTTTCTTCGATGATTCTTGCCACCAGCCAGGTACCCATCAGATACATGGCGGCCTCCTCGCGCAGAAAGCCCGCCCGGGCGGGGGCGTCGTCCATGCCATTGAAGCCGGTGGAAAAGGCGTCGGCAGCCAGCAGTTGCTCGAGGTAAGTTCCGGCTTGGACAAATGCCTGGTCTGCGAAGGAGACGCCCGGCTTCCGGTTTGCGGCATCGAGGAAGAGTTGTGTTCCTCCGCAGCGGTTAGCCAGATAGCAGAAGAAGAAGGCGCCTGGCCACTGTTTCATATTGCCTAACGCAAAAGGGGTGATATCCTGCTTACGGAAGCTCTGGCAGGCGCTGACCAGTTCCGGGAAGGTGCCTGGGTAGTTGATGCCATGTTCCTGAAACAGGCGCTGATTGCACCAGAGCAGTACTGCAGAGAGATCAAGGGGCAATGCATAGATGCCGTCTTCCCAACGGCAAAAGTCCAGAGCCTGTCCAATAAAGCGCTGTTCCCAGGCGTTATCTTTGAACCAGGTTTTGAGGTTGATCAGCCTGCCTGCTTTGGCGCGTTCGGCCAGGGGACCTCCTCCCCATGTAAAAAAGATATCAGGCGTGTTGCCGCTGGCTTCCTCGACTGCCAGCTTCGTCTTGTACGCATCATTCTCAAAGGTCTGCAAATCAATTTTGCAGTGCGGATGATCGGCTTCAAAACGCCTGACGGCTTCCTCGAGAACTTCTCGGGGTCCGGCATAATTCATGATATGCCAGAAACTGAGGTGAATTTTACCATCCGAAGCCGGCTTTTCTCCTCGTTTGCAGGAAGTCAAAAGCAAAACTCCTGACAGG
>JAQVUB010000058.1 GCA_028699735.1 Lentisphaeria bacterium
TGCTTCGCAAAGAACTCCAAGCTAATGAAAATCCGGATCCCCTTGCAAGGCTGATCCTTAAAGGCTATCAGCAGGATTTAATGCGGCGCACGACCTATCTGCGTGCGCATTCCGAAACCCTGACCCGCTCCCAACGAAAAAAAATGTTGCAGGCGCTCAGTGATTTGCAAGAACAAATTGAGTTTCTGAAAACCAGTAGCCTTACCAGTCCTTTACCCACCCTGCAAATTGAGCAGCCGGTTGCTGATATTATCAAGAAAGCAAACCATGAATAAACTCCTTTCCCTGAGCAAAGGTTTCGAAGGCCTGCAGGTCGCAGTGCTTGGCGACCTGATGCTGGATCGTTATATCTGGGGTTCTGCCACCCGGATTTCGCAGGAAGCGCCGGTTCCGGTCGTTGAAGTCACTCGTTCCAATTCAGTTCCCGGCGGGGCTGCCAATGTTGTGCGAAACATTATCGGCCTGGGGGCCGGAGCAGGCGCCTTCGGCTGCATTGGAAACGACAGTGATGGAAGTGAACTTTTCGATCTGCTGCAAAATGTCGGAGCAGACACCGAGGGCATCCTTGTTGACTCGGAACGTCAGACAACGGTCAAAACCAGAGTTCTTGCCTCCAACCAGCAGGTCGTTCGTATCGACCGCGAATGCCATCATCCCATCACCGCGTTGCTGCGAAAAAAACTTCTTCAGACCTTGCAGAATGCCTTGCAACAGAAAAAAATTGGCGCGCTAATTCTGGAAGATTATGCGAAAGGGATTTTTGATCAGGATTTCATGCAGGCGGCCTGCGATCTGGCAAGTCAAGCCGGTATTTTCGCAACTCTGGATCCGCATCCTGCCCACACCTACAGCGTCCGTGGACTGAAATTGATGACTCCGAATCGTTCGGAGGCATTCACCCTTGCTGGACTTTCCTATCAGCCCGGTATCAATAATCCCGCTGAAGATCAAGCCCTGTTGGAAACCGGCTGGGCCATCCTGCAAAAATGGCAACCGGAACTTTTGCTGATCACTTTGGGCGCGGAAGGCATGGCCTTGTTTCAGAAAGCAGGTTTGCCACCGTTGCACATTCCAACGCAGGCACGCCAGGTCTTCGATGTATCAGGTGCCGGCGATACCGTCATGGCCACCATGACCCTGGCTCTGCTGGCAGGAGCCTCCCCCGAAGATGCCGCGCGACTGGCCAATGCCGCCGCCGGAGTCGTCGTCGGCTATGTGGGAACTACCGCCATCACTACTGAAACCCTCAATCAAAAACTCCAGGATGCATAATACCTGATAACAAAGAATTTTTTAAACAACGAAATGCACAAATTGACACGAAAAAAATTCATGGGAATAACACGCCTTGCAAGCAATCAACACCACTTCCATGAATTTTTTTCGTGTCAATTCGTGCATTTCGTTGTTAAAAAGAAAGCCTCAAGAAAGGAAGATTGGTTATGTCATTTCGTACCGTAGCTGTCATTCCCGCCCGATACGGCAGTACACGCTTTCCCGGAAAACCCCTGGCACTGATCGCCGGTAAACCAATGATTCAGAGAGCCTGCGAATCAACCATGTGTTGCCCCGATATTGACGAGGTGATCGTTGCCACCGATGATCAGCGCATCGCCGATGTTGTCCACGGCTTTGGCGGCAAGGCGGTGATGACCTCTCCTGATCATAAAACCGGAACCGATCGCATTGCCGAAGCCATCCAGGATATTCCGGCAGACCTGATTATCAATGTCCAGGGCGACGAACCGATGATGGCACACGAAGTCCTTTCGGATTTGATCAAAAATATGCGAAAAACGGGTGCGGATATGGGTACCGCAGCCGTCCCCTTTTCAATCAGCGGACGTTCCCCCGAAGATCCCAATGCCGTCAAAGTAGTTTGTGACAGCAGAGGCTTTGCTCTGTATTTCAGCCGGTCACTGATTCCATTCCCGCGCAACGGCGGCCAGAAAGTCGAACCGTTGCTGCATTGGGGACTGTATGCCTATACCCGCAAATTCCTGCAGCAGTTTGTCAACTGGCCACAGGGAATGCTGGAAAACTGCGAAATGCTCGAACAACTCCGAGCCCTCGAAAATGGCGCCAGTATCTGGGTATTGGTGACCCAGCACCGCAGCGTCGGAGTCGATGTGCCCGAAGATATCACCCTCGTCGAAAAATTGCTGCAAGAATGATTTTAAAACAACGAAAAACACGAACAGGCACGAAAAAAATTCATGGGAAGTAGGACATAGGCTAACAGTAAACGCCATTCCCATGAATTTTTTTTCGTGTCTTTTCGTGCTTTTCGTGGTTAAAAAAACTTGCAATCCAGCGATTCTCATCCATTTTGTATGAGTGACAGGTTGCAGCTGTTATCATTGAAAAGAAACAGGGAAAAAAATGAGTTTGCAAGAATTTGCCATCACGCCAAAAATTTCTGTAGGGGGTTCGCAGCCACCCTTGATCATAGCCGGCCCTTGTGTTGTGGAATCTCCCGATATCTGCCGGAAAATTGCCGGTGACGTCAAGAGCCTCTGTGATAAACTGGGTCTGAACTATGTCTTCAAGGCCTCATTTGACAAGGCAAACCGTACCAGCATCAGTTCGTTCCGCGGCTCAGGGCTTGATCAGGGTCTTGAAATCCTTGCCGATATCAGCGAAGAATTTGACTGTCCGGTGTTGACCGATGTCCATGAAGCGGAACAATGCGCTGCGGTGGCCGGCATCGTTGATATCCTGCAGATTCCCGCCTTTCTCTGCCGGCAAACGGATTTGCTGCTCGCTGCCGGAAAAACGGGGCTGCCGGTCAATGTTAAAAAAGGTCAGTTCCTTGCTCCTGAAGACATGTCATCGGTGATCCGGAAAATTGAATCGACAGGCAATCAGCGCATTCTGCTGACTGAACGGGGAGCCTGTTTCGGTTATCACAATCTGGTGGTGGATATGCGTTCCCTGGTCATCATGCGCCAGCTGGGCTGCCCCGTCGTCTTCGATGCCACCCACGCAGTGCAAATCCCCGGCGGACAGGGAAACTCCTCCGGCGGACGACGGGAATTCGTCTTCCCACTGGCAAGAGCTGCGACGGCGGTCGGCATCCAAGCACTCTTCCTGGAAACCCACCCCGATCCCGATCATGCTCTTTCGGACGGCCCTAACTCCGTGGCACTGCAAAATCTGCCACAGATTCTAAAAATGGTGAAGGAAATTCATGAACTTGTCGCAGGCTGCACAGAAAATTAAAGTGGTCATTCTTGATGTCGATGGCGTTTTGACCAATGGAAGCATTGGCTATGGAACGGGTTCCGACCATGAAATCAAGTTTTTCAATGTCAAGGATGGCAGCGGCATAAAAATGTTGCAGAGAGCAGGGGTGAAAGTCGGCATCCTCACTGGACGAAGCAGCATGGCCAACCGCCGCCGGGCAGAAGAATTAAAACTCGACTTTATCCGCGAAAATTGTCTGCCAAAACTGCCCGCGTTTGTGGAACTCCTGAAGGATTTGGCTGTCACAGCCAAAGAATGCCTTTACATTGGTGATGATCTGGTCGACTGGCCGGTGATGAAACGGGTTGGTATCAGCGTCGCTGTTGCAGATGCTGCCCCGGAGCTGAAAGAAGCGGCTGCGCTGACAACCCACGAATGTGGTGGCCGCGGCGCCATCCGGGAAGTCGCGGAATGGTTGCTCAAAGAGCAAAATAAATGGAAAGCTGCACTCGACTTCTATGAATTCTAAAACTCCATGCTTCGTCCTGACCCTGTTTGTGCTGGCTGCCGGAATCTTCGCGGAAAACGAATTTTCCCTGGGCAACAACAAGCTTTTCCTGCAGAATTTCAAAGCCAACGGAGTGTTGAATCTGAAGGATAAAGCGGCCGCACAGCATTCCAGCCAAGCTTCCACTTGGACAATCAGCGGCGAACAGGCCGTCGTGCTTGGCAATCTGTACCAGCTTTCCGGCTTCGAAATGGAAATCAACAACCCGGAACGTGGTGAAATCACCCTGCTTTCCCCGCATTGCGATTTCAACCGGCTCGAATACCAAATCAAAAGTAACTCACCATTGTTACTGCATGCTGATGGCTTGCAGATCTCCGGGCTGGGCTATGACGTCTATCAGCAGGATGGCAAAATGATTCTGGTCATCCGAAGCACGGTACAAATCCATTTCCTTAAAGAAAGCATAAAAAAATTGCGTGGCAGTAAGTCTTGACCAGGTAGTGCTTCAGTAAACATGCGTAACAGAGGAATTCTTTTTGAACAACTAAAAGCACAAAACGCCCCGAAAAAATTTCATGGGAAGCTGCTTTGACTGCTGGAATGCGTTGCCAATCCCATGAAATTTTTTCGGGTCGTTAGTGACTTTCGTTGTAAAAAAAATACCATTGCCATCCAGCTTCACTTACGCAGACTGTTTGTCCATTGAACCGTTTTTCTGCAAACGAAGAAAGCCCACTTATGAAATCAACAATGTTCCCTTTTTCACTGCTCATCCTGACACTGCTTTTTTGTCCCCTTTTCTGCATTGCTCAGGAAGACACCAAGGCAACGGCTGCAAAGGAAGAAAAACCATCCACCGAAGAAGTCAGCATTTCGGCGGAGCGCATGCAAATGCAGATGGAAGGCAACACCATTGAATTGTCCGGAAATGTTCTGATTTACGACAGCACCATGAATCTGACCGCTGAAAAAATGACCGTCTTTCTCGATAAGGACAACAAACTCGAACGTGTTGAAGCGCTGAATAATGTCACGATCCGAAAATTGACTGGCTCCGAAAGCGCCACCGGAGAACGGGGTACCTATGATGCGCAAAACGACCTGATTACCCTGGAAGGAAACTGCACCCTGCTGCAGGGAAAAAACGTTCTCAGCTGCAAGGAAATCATCTACGACCGGAAAAAACAAACCATCACTGCCAAAGGAGCCTCCCTCAATATCCGGGATCTGAAAAACAGAAACCATGCCGACAGCGATATTCTGAATTTGAAGAAAGAGGAAAAAGCAGCTGAAAAACCATGATTTTTTTCGTGTCCTTTCGTGTTTTTCGTTGTTAAAAAAGAATTTCAAAGCACCCCATGTCAGAAACTGAACCGATCCTGATGCAGGCCTCTGGCCTGGTTAAAATTTACGGCAGCCGTTGTGTTGTCAATCACGTCTCGCTGGAAGTCCGCAAAGGCGAAGTGGTAGGTCTGCTCGGCCCCAACGGCGCCGGCAAAACGACCTCGTTTTACATGATTGTCGGGCTGATCAAACCGGACGGCGGCAGCATCGCTTTTGAAGGACAGGACGTTTCCCGCCTGCCTATGTTCCGGCGTGCCAGACTGGGCATGGGCTACCTGGCCCAGGAACCTTCCATCTTCCGGAAACTGACCGTAGCAGAAAACATCATGGCCGTCCTGGAAACTTTACAGCTGTCTTCCGGCGAACGCGATGAACGTCTGAAAAACCTGCTCAATGAATTGCAATTGACGCATCTGGCGAAGCAAAAGGCAATGACCCTTTCCGGCGGCGAAAGACGACGACTGGAAATCACCCGCTCCCTGGCAACCTCTCCGAGTTTCATCCTGCTCGATGAACCCTTCGGCGGAGTCGACCCGATCAATGTCTTTGAAGTGCAGAAAATCATCGCCGCACTGCGGGACCGCGGGCTCGGTATCCTGATTACCGATCATAACGTCCGGGAAACTCTGGCCATCGTCGACCGTGCTTATCTGATCTGCGCAGGCGAAATCATGTTTTCAGGAAAGGCCGCCGATTTGTTGGCGGATGAAAAAGCAAAGGAAGTCTATCTTGGCCCCAGTTTCAAAGGTTGAAACAAGGGCAAGTTCGGTTCAATCAACCACGATATAACGAAAGGAGAAAATTGATCTGTTTGTCCCACAGGGCTGGAACCTGTCTGCTAAGGCCGGAGCCATACCTGACGCGTACCAACAATGAGCCATAAAGCAGCTTTTCTGAAACCAGATTTCTGCTGAAAGGCTGAAAAAAGAGGAGAGTCCCTATGGAATTGATTATCAGTGGAAAACACTTTGAAATTGATGATGAACTGCGCCAGATCGCCGAAACGTCGGCAGCCAGACTGGAGGAAAGTTACGCCAAACTGAGCTCTCTGCGCCTGGTCTTAAGCAAAGAACGCAACTGGCAGATTGCTGACGTCATTCTGAATGGAAAAAATATCTCGCTGGTAGCCAAGGCGAAATCGAACGACATCCGGGTGTCCATCACCAGTGTCTTCGAGAAACTCGATAAACAGCTGCGGCGATACATGGAAAAAATCAAGGATAACGCGGTGAAACCGGATCCAATCACCAAAGAAAAAATCTGGACATCCGCGGAATTAAAAGAAGATCAGGACGATCTTGATCTGCTCGCGGAAGACGAAGCATAATCCAAGTCCGACGGGTCTGACCTGTCCGACGGGTCTGACCTGTCCGACGGGTCTGACCTGTCCGACGGGTCTGACCTGTCCGACGGGTCTGACCTGTCCGACGGGTCTGACCTGTCCGACGGGTCTGACCTGTCCGACGGGTCAGGGGGGTCAGTCGGAGAAAAGAATGACTGTTATGGATTTACAAATCATCAAAAGCGCGGCTGGCGAGCCGGAATATCGTCCCTCCTGGGATGTTTATTTTTTAAAGCTGGCGATGCTTGCCTCGGAGCGAGCGACCTGTCCCCGGATGCATTGCGGCTGTGTGCTGGTCAATGATCGCCACGTCGTTTCCACGGGATACAACGGTTCTCTGCCGGGCAGTCCGCATTGTTATACCGATGGCTGTATGGTGGTTGACGGGCACTGTGTTCGCACCAACCATGCGGAAATCAATGCCATCTGCCAGGCGGCCAGGCATGGCCTGCAACTGGCCGGCGCTACCGCTTATGTTACCAATATGCCCTGCACCAGCTGTGCAAAAGCCCTGATCGCTGCCGGAATCCGGCGGGTCGTCGTATTCTCGGATTACCACGATACCCTCGCAGAACGATTTTTTAACGAAGCCGGGGTGGAATTGACACGCCTGACGATGCCTGAACAAATTATTCATTATGACCTGGATAACTTCAGCTCAGCCAAGCCCTTTGCCAACCTTGATGACGAAACCGATTCCTGCTGTACGCAATGAATAACGAAGAACTCCCCGAACGTATCGCTACCCTGGAACAAACCCTGCTCCAGCGCAAGAAAGTCCTGCTGGCTTTCAGCGGCGGAGTCGACAGCACGTTCCTCGCGCTTATCGGAGCCCGGATTCTGAAGCAAAATTTTCTGGCGGTGACCATTGACCATCCCTGCCTTCCTCGCCGCGAACTGACAATGGCCTGCAGACTTGCTGAAAAATTTGCCATCCCCCATAAGATCCTTTCCCTCGATCAGTGGAAAATCGATGGATTCAGGGAAAATCCGCCGGAACGTTGTTATTTATGCAAAAGGGCTCTGCTGGGCATCTTGTTGCAGGAAGCCAAAGAAGGCAAGTTCCTCTGCCTGATCGATGGCAGCAATGCTGATGACTTGAGCGATTATCGACCGGGGGCTAAAGCACTCGCCGAACTCGGCGTGGAAAGCCCCTTGCAGACCCTCGGCTGGAGCAAGCAGGACATCCGCATGGCCTCCCGACTTCTCGGCCTGCCCACCGCCGATCTGCCATCCTATGCCTGCCTGGCTTCACGGATCCCAACCAACAGCCCCATCACCATGGAAAAATTGCAGCAGATCGAACAAATGGAGACACTCCTGCATGAACTCGGTTTTGTCGAATGCCGCGCCCGGCACCACGGAGATACCCTCCGCCTCGAAATCGACCAGAAATCATTCCCTGGTATCGTTGCCACAGACAACCGCTCAAGGCTCCTGGCTCGCGCCCACGCACTCGGCTTCCGCTGGCTTACCCTCGACCTCGAACCCTATCGCAGCGGACGGCTGAACCCTATTGGATAAGTTTTTTTAACCACGAAATACACAAACTGACACGAAAAAAAAATCATGGGAGTAGAGTTGACTGTTTCATGCGTCCACTTCCCATGATTTTTTTCGTGTCTTTTCGTATTTTTTCGTTGTTAAAAACTTATAGTGTTTTTATCCAGGCGAAATTACTTTCGATTTCAGCAATTCGCCCGGCCAGGTCCAGATCCTGATTTATTTTCACTTCATAATTGAACGGACCCTGGTACTTGATATCAGCGAGCGCTTTGACAAATTCCTTCCAGTCGATGACTCCTTGCCTGGGCAACCAGTGTTTTTCGTCGATGCCATCATAATCTGAAATATGCAGTGTATAAAGTTGTTGGCCAAGCTGCCGCACCAGATGCGGCAGCTGCTGATACTGATTCATCAAGTGGTTGACATCCAGACAGGCACCGCATGTCGCACTCATCCCACAAAGCATGCTTTGCACCTCTGGAATGGTATTCCCCATGCACAGCCGAGGCAGATTCTCCAATACCAGACGCATCTTTGCCAACTTGATTTCTCCCTCGAGCTCCTGCATGCTTTTGCGAAGCTGAGCCTGATGCTCCGCACGACGATTTTGATCAACCGGCTCCGTGCTGGGATGCAAGACCAGAAGCTCCGCCTGAAAAAAAACGGCTTCCTTGAGCAACGCGCGGAACCGTGACAAGGCATGCAAACGGGTTGCCTCATCAACGGCAGAAACATCATCTACCGGGGAAAATGGGATGTGATAGGAAATCACACGTTTGCCGGATTCCGCCAGTATCCGCCGGAATGCTTCCCTCAGTGCCCCGTCATAATCCTCACAGAACATGGTGGCATTTAACTCAAATGTCTTTATTGAACTTCTTGCCAGTAATTCCATCAGTTCCATGCTCATCCGGGACGCAACAGACGAAATCGAAATCCCTAAACGCAAATCAAACATGCCGACTCTCCTTTTTTTGGGTTTCATCGTGGGAAAAAGTTTTCAAGGCGCCAGACAGAGTTGCAGAATCTGCAGATAAAAAACGGTTGCTGATAAATCCGCTGCAGAATCACGCCCGATAAAAGCCCCCTGCCCGCTCTGTTTTTCAAGAACCCGAGAAACAATCACCGAACGCCAGATTTTCCCGTTCGAGGGCAGAAACCGTTCACTGGCTCGCATGGCGCGGACAATCCAGAACAGATCTTCCGGGTCGGCGCTGGTAGACTGCTTAACACAAGCGGAACGCAGCACTTCCAGTTCCGAAGGCTTAACTTGTGAACTGCCACAGCTGAGTATAGTCAGCAGCGCCAGCGCTGGATACCTGTCCTTCGCCTGCAAAAAATCCTGCTGAAACTGTTGCACCTCCTCCGCTGATAACAGCGTCAATTCTTGCGGAAGCAAAAAATGTGCCTCCAGCAACCACTGCCGGCTGATAAACGGCTCTTTCTGCAAATCCCAAGCTGCTTTTTGTGACTGAAAATCCTTCACCAGTTCAGTCAGTTCCGGGTGATTTAGCCGCAAAGAAAGGCGCAGAGCCTGTGCAAACTGTCCGGCAGAATTCCGATTTTTCGCATGATCCTGAAGCCAGCGGGCTGTTTTTTGCAGTTGTTCAGCGTAATACTCAATATCACTGTTTGCCAGCAGCATGCCGGCCTGCGCAGTCACTGCAGAGTCGCTCTGCCAGCTTCCATCAGGATTCTGTTGACTGAGCATCCAAGTTTCCCCTCTGAGCAGAGCCAGCCGCCCTTCCAGAAGTAAGGATTCGCCCAAGCCAGCCCCTTCGGCACAGAGCACAGGAAGTGCAGTAAACAACAATACAAAAATGATCAGTAAACTACATCCAGGCCGCATGATCTCCCTCTTCTCGACAATGGACTCATTCACGCTAAGAAGATATCCCCAACCGAAAAAATCACAACGCAAAAACCTGAAACGGGGTGCAGTTCCCAAAAGTAGGTAGCCCCTGCCCCGGGCACCCGAGACCGTTCGGGCGTGGGAGTGCTAACAGTAATCGCAACCGAGCCGGTTACGCCACATTTTAAACCTGAACCCTGCCCCCTTTCTGGACAGTCTCTACCTACTTTTGGGAACTGCACCCCCTGAAACGTGATTCTCAGTCTCCCCCGCTCCGGCAGTTTTTTGTAAGGCGTCAGAAGCTGGGTGGCAGTGGTATTTTTTTTATAACGAAAGATACTAACGACCCGAAAAAATTTCATGGGATGAACAACGCATTTCCGCAGTCAAAGCCGCTTCCATGA
>JAQVUB010000059.1:0-6691 GCA_028699735.1 Lentisphaeria bacterium
GTCATTTCGTGCTTTTCGTAGTAAAAAAAAGCGTTTACCTAATTTATTCCATCAGGTTGATTTCTTTCAAGAAGTTTTTTTGTTTACGCCAGTTTGGCAGGATTTTCAGGAACAGATCCAGCTCGACTTTTTGACCACAGAATTCGGATATTTTCTGCATCGAGCGCCGTTTGATTTTTTTGATCATGCGTCCCTCCTGGCCGATGACGATTCCCTTGTGTGCTTCCCGTTCGAGGGTCAGGGTGGCATCAATCCGGATGCGGTCGCCAGCAACTTTCCAGAAATTGATCACCACCGCGATACTATGGGGGATTTCCTGTTGCAGCTCTTCTAGGAGCACTTCACGGATCAGTTCCGCGGCGACATCCCGCTCATATGCATCGGTCAGATTTTCACGGTCAAAAAGAAATAATCCCTCTGGCAGCAGCTCCTTGATCCTCTGCAACAGATGACCAGCACTGCCCGAATCCGTAGCAATCAACGATATGCTTTCCGCTCCCGGAAGAATTTCCCGGTAAAAAGCCAGGCTGGCTTCCTGCTGCACAGGCGTCGCCAAATCCGTCTTATTGAGCACCAACAGGGTGGGTTTGCCGCATAGTCCCGCCAACTCTGCAGCCATGTGGTCTTCTTCGCCGGGCTCACGGGTGGGGTCCAGCAGACAGATCACCAGGTCGGCATCCTCAAGCACCCGATCGACCGACTGCGCCATCGCTTCATCAATGGCAATCTTTGCACAGTGTACTCCAGGAGCATCCAGAAAAAGGATCTGTGAATCCGCATCATTATAAATACCCAGCATCCTTTTGCGGGTCGTCTGGGGTTTATTTGAAACCGCCGCCAGATGACAGCCCAGAAGCGTATTCAGCAGGGTCGATTTACCTGTATTGGGGCGCCCGAGCAAGGCCACAAAACCGGTTTTGCCTTTTTCCGGGACTTCGGATGAAACTGGGACTTGGGTAGACATTTAAGGTAGTTCACTGAAAATACTGTTCAAATCGAACGAGGAGTAGCTTTCCAGGGAGAAGAGGGTTTTGGTGCGTTCGACTCCCGGGGCATTGACAATGCCATTGGTGATGATATCGGCCAGCTTTTCATTGCTGTCCACCCGGATCACTGCCACCAGATCGTATTCTCCGGCAACGATATGCACTTCGGTAACCCCGGGATTCTTCTGCAGGGCCTTGACGGTTTCATGTACTTTCCGGTCAACAATGCTGATCAGAACAAATGCGGTGACCATGCTGCCTCCTGCGATCATGGTGAAACTTCTCTTCCTCCGCAAAATGCGGAGGGACTTTGTAAAAGGCTAATTTATGCCGGCAATGGGCAGCTTGCAAGCGCCCGGGTAGGAAATCACAGGAAATCATGGAGCCTCCAAGAGTTTCTATGATTCCGCTTTTTCACACTGGCATACAGGAATTCCTGGATATAATTTAGGGGGTACAGACTATACACTTTCGCAACCGGGCCGGTTGCGCCACTTTTTAAAGACACCTTCGCAACCGGGCCGGTTGCGCCACGTTTTTTCAAATATGCGTCAGGCCATACAAAACATCATGAATACTGCGCCGGCCTTCTGGCAGTTCGGCTGTTTTGCAGCCGGGGCGGCCGGGGCTGCCTGCCAGCTGAGCGGCTTGTTGCTGCTGCTCATTGCCTGTGGCGTTCTTTTTTGCTGCTGGCTGGGCAGAGGGACTTTCATCCGGCATTTCAGTTCTCTGCTTTTGACGCTTGCCGGCTACTGCTTGTCCTGCCTTTTTCTGGCCTGTCCCTGGGAGACTTACCTCAGGCAAATGCCCCGGCAGGAAGGATACGCCCAGCTTTTTCTGCGCATTTGTGAAGCCCCTGCCCTTCCCTCTGAATTGCAGGAACTAAGCAGTGGACGTGAAAAATGGCACGCAGAGATTCTGGCAATGCGGAACCACCTGAACGCAACCTGGCAGCCGGCCACCGGCAAGGTATTGCTGCAAAGCAGCAAAGCCATGCGCAGCCAGCTGCAGCAGCTGGAACTCGGCCAAATGCTGATTGCGGAGGGGTGCCTACTGCTGCCACCGTCTGAAAACTCTCCCGGAGGGTATTATGGGCGGCATCTGCGGATCATTGGGATTCATCGGGTCTTTCTGCTGCAGGCAATCCGTAGGCGTCTGGGCACTGATACCGGCTTGCAGATAAAAACAACGCGATGGCTTCAGAAAATTCGCGGGGTTCTGGCATTGCACCTGGTTTCCGGGCTGGATCATCCTGATGCAGCCAGGATGCTGCTGGCTCTGGGACTGGGAATGAAAGAGCTGCTGAGAAGCGAAACCAACCAGCGTTTTATCCGTTCCGGAACCATCCATATTTTTTCCATATCCGGATTGCATGTCGGCATGGTCGTTTTGCTGGCGGAAAGTTTTTTCCGCAGTTGCGGGCTGGCATTGCGTCTGCGCTGGTTTTTGCTGGTACCCATGCTGCTAAGCTATCTGCTGCTGACCGGAAACTCGCCGTCGGTTCTGCGGGCGTTTAACATGAGCCTGCTTTTCCTCTATGCCTGCTGGCGATTCCGCCCTCCTTCGGCTCTGAACAGCCTGGGTTTCAGCGGATTACTGGCGCTGATCGGTAACCCGCTGTATATCCTGCACAGCGGTTTCCTGTATTCCTATCTGATTGTAATGGTATTGATTCTGGCCTGGGGTCCAATCCGGGAAGGCAAAGCGGTTCTGCTGGAACGAAGGCACTGGATTCCGCGTCAATATCAGGGTTGGCATCGTCTTGAGGGCACGCTTGCAAATCTGGCTGCTGCTCTGGCCAGTTCAGCTTTGGCCTGGCTGGGAAGTGCCGGCATCACGCTGCGCATCAACGGGCAGCTGTGCCTGCTTTCTCCACTGATCAATCTGCCTCTGGGCAGCACCGTTTTCCTGATCCTTGCTTTCTGTCCCCTGAAGCTGCTGCTGGCCTTCGTTTGTCCGGCCGCACAGAAATTCAGCAACGGCGTTGCGGTAGTACTGCTCAACAGCCTGCAATTCTGGGCGGAAACCGCAGCAGATTCATCCCTGACCTGGAATGCAGTTCCCTTCAGCAACCTCGAAAACTTCCTCTACCACCTCGCACTCGGACTCTGGCTGCTGCTCATCACCGCAAAATACCAGGAAAAACAAAGAGCGAGATAACAGAGGAATTTTTTTACAACAAAAGACACTAACGACCCGAAAAAATTTCATGGGATGAACAACGCATTCCCGCAGTCAAAACCCCTTCCCATGAAATTTTTTCGGGTCGTTTTGTGCTTTTCGTTGTTTAAAAAGAATTCCTCTGACGCATTACGCCCGTGTCAGAAGAATTTTTCACAGACTTTATCGAGGCAATAGGCGCCTTCGATAACCGGTTCGCGGGAGATCCAGCGTCCGTTGGTGAAGTCGGGGATGGCCACCGGCATGCTGCCCAAGGCGACGGAGTCTTCGCTGAGGCAGGTAATAGCCATCCAGGCAGCGGTGTCGTAGACATCGATGGGAGTCTGCCGGTTCTCCTGCACGGCTTCCACAAATGCTCGCAAGACCAGCCAGTCCATGCCGCCATGTCCGCCTTTGACCCCTTCCTGGCGGAAACGCTTCCAAAGCGGGTGCTCATATTGTTCATAGTATTTGCTGAGGTCTTCCCATGTATGCGGGGTTTCGCTGAGGTCTTCCAGATAAATGCCGTGTTTATCCTCCATCCAGATCCCTTTGGTTCCCTGCAGCAGATTTCCGCGGGTGTACGGGCGTGGCAGACTGGTATCATGGAACAAAGTGATCGTTTCGCCATGAGCGCATTTGATGACTGTGGTAACCACATCTCCCAGCGCAAACGAAAAGTTTGCCAGATCGTAATCAGCCCCTTTATGCTTGTGCATCCAGGCATTCAGACCACGCGATTTCGAGGCCGTCGAGGTCAGCGACAACATCCGATTGCCTCGGTTAATATCCAGATATTTGGCGATCGGCCCCAGATCATGGGTCGGATAGACATCCCCGTTCCGGTGCATGTAATTCTCCAAACGGTAATGACGATTTTCGCGTCCCTGGCAGACTTCATCGCGAAGGTCATGGCGATAGCCACCTTCCGCATGAATCAATTCCCCAAAGAGTCCCTTTTTGACCATGTTGAGTACGGTCATCTCCTCCTGGCCATAGCAGCAGTTTTCAAGCAGCATGCAGGGCTTGCCGGTGCGTTCGGAGGTGCGCACCAGGCTCCAGCATTGTTCAACTGAGGTCGCTCCCCCAACTTCCGTGGCGGCATATTTACCGGCATCCATGGCATCCTGACAGACTTGCGCGTGTGAAGTCCAGGAGGAAGGCGTAATCACCGCATCCAGTTCGGGATCATCGAGCAGCTTCCGGTAATCGCTGACTGCAGCAGGAGCCTTTCCACAGGCATCCTGCACCTTCTTCGCCGCTTTTTCCAGACGGTCCGGATAGCAATCCGAAACGCCGGTCACGCGCACATCCTCCATCTCCAGCAACAGCCCCAGCAAACCACTCCCACGACCACTGATACCAACCATGGCGACATGAATTTGATCTTTACTCATGGAAAAAACCTGAATCCTTCTCTACTTGAACGATGGATGACAAAAAAATAAACGCTGAACGCAACCCGGCAAAACACTGTTTTCAGGAGATAACCTCCAAGGCCGTCTGGACATTACCCAGGGGGGCGCTGACCTGGACCCCGGCAACCATCCCCCGTATCTGCGCGATGGCTTCGCGGGCGATCTGAATGCCGGCAGCGAGTTGCTCTTCACGCGTTTCGCCTTTTTCAATACGCTGAATAATTGGATCAGGCACGAAAACCCCGGGCACTTCATTTTTCATGAAAAGGGCATTGCGCAGACTGGCCAGCGGCCAGATCCCGGCAATTACCGGTATCTTCAGCGATTCAATGGCTTTGATAAAGCGTTCCAGTGCTGCTGGATCAAAAACCGGCTGTGTGGTAATGTATTCGGCGCCGGCCTCCACTTTGCGGTGAAGCCGTTCAATTTCGCGTTTGAAATCGATGGCGTTGGGGTCTGCACCGACGCCGATAACCGCAGCAGTTGGCGTCTGGATCGCCTGCCCGCCCAGATCAATGCCCTGATTAAGGTGTTTCTGCAGGCTGACCAGGCCAATGGAATCCGTATCGAAAACCCCGGATGCAAAGCCATAGCCGCCCAATTTGGGTGGATCGCCAGTGATAAACAGGAAATTATGCAGACCGCAGGCGGCGCAGCCAAGAAGGTCAGCCTGCAGGGCAAGAAAGTTGCGGTCTCTGCAGCAAACATGCAACACCGTCTCCATTCCGCTCAGCTCCTGAATTTTCAGTGCTGTAACCAGTGCTGAGAGTCGGGGTGCGGCGCGGGGGCCATCAGGAATATTGATGGCATCGACACCGTGCTGTTTGCAGAGTTGCCCGCTGGCGATCATTTTGCCGGTATCCCAGCCCCGTGGTGGAGTGATCTCAACAGTCGTCACCCATTCGCCACGAGCCAGTTTTGCGCCAAGACCGGACTTGTCGGCAAGGAGTTTTTCAGGGCAGGGAGTGACTTTTTCCCGGTCAGCAGGCTTTATCTGAATTTCCGCTTTGGATTTTCCCAGGGGTTTGACCGAGCGAGCCAGATCCTGGATATGTTCCGGGGTCGTTCCGCAACAACCTCCTACCGCACGTGCTCCGAGATTGACGTAGCGTACAGCATAGGTGCTCAGGTATTCCGGGCTGCAAAGATAGAGCTGGCGGTTGTCGACTTTGTGAGGCGTCCCGGTATTGGGTTGTACAATAATTGGCAGAGTAGTCAACGGGCGCACCGCCTCGAGTGCCTCGAGCATGCGAGCCGGACCAAGACCGCAATTCAGCCCAATGGCAAATGGCTCCGGCAGACCCGCCTGGAACGGCTGTAAACGATGTGCCAGCAGTTCCGGCAGGTCGCCGCCATCGGGGATTGCATGCGAAAGGACATAAGGGGTACCCTCGGGCATGCGAGCCATCGCCAGGCTGGCAGTCAATGCTGCCTCCCGGTCCGGCAGGGTTTCAAAAATCAGAAAATCGGCTCCGCCTTCGATCAGGGCATGAGCTTGTTCAAACAGAATATCCGCGGCTTCTTCAAGGGTACAGCCATCCTGAGTGGTGAGGCCAAGCGGTCCGAGCGAACCGGCCAGCAGAATCCGGCGATGCAGCTTCAGTGCGGTGACACTTTCTTTCATCAGCGCAACCGCTTTCTGATTGATTGCCGAAACCTGTTCAGCCAATGCGAATTTTTTCAGGGTAAAGCGGTTGGCGCCATAGGAATTGCTGGTCAGCACATCTGCCCCGGCTCGCAGATAATCCTGATGAATTTCCATGACCAGACGCGGATCGGAGAGGCAGAGTTCGTCATAACACCGGTTGGTAAAAACATGCCGGCGGTACAGCTCGGTGCCCATGGCTCCGTCGAATATCAGAAGTTCCCGGTTAAAAAGATCAGTTAATTCAGCATTGTTCATAGCAGAAATTCAGAAATAAGCGTCCTGTCTTCTGGGCGCTGGAAAGAGAATAGGAGCAAAGGAACCGGCTTACTGCCGGGCTGCCGCGCGTTCGGCGAAGGATTTCAGGATTTGCTGACCCAGGGGTTTAATGGTTTTGATATCCTCTCCGGTCAGCTCACAGTTGAAAGCCGCAAAATTCCCATCGAGGCTGGTTCCCATGGTTTTCAGCATGGGCAGTTCCG
>JAQVUB010000059.1:6791-10112 GCA_028699735.1 Lentisphaeria bacterium
CGTTTTACTGCCGAAAAATCCCGCATCGGCATTTTGTCGGTGATCGCCCGCACAGCTTTCAAAATGGCAGGCAGCTTGTCTTTGTCAGCGGCGTCTTCAACGGATTCCGCCGCTTTGGCATCCAGCCAGGGAGCCAGCAAAGCATTGCCGGCCAGCGCCGCATTTTCACAATAGACCAGCTGCTGGCAATCCGCCAGAATCCCTGCATTGAAAATCTGTTCTACTGTCGGAGCACCATATACGCCAAGAGCAGCAAGAAAAAGGCAGGATAACAGATAACGCATAGGATCCCTCTCTGATTCAGGATTGCAGACTTCAGAAATTCCTTCGGTGTACAGAGCTCTCTTGCTCTGGATATATCTCGATAAATGACATATTTAAAATTTATCCCCCTTTTGCCAAAAAACAACTCTGGGGTCATATCCACGCCAAAAACAAAGTAATGCCTGTATTGCGTCAGCGAAACTGGGTGACTGTGGTATTTTTTTTACAACGAAAAGCACAAAATGACCCGAAAAAATTTCATGGGAAGAACGACGCATGTTAGCAAACAACCCCCCTGCCATGAAATTTTTTCGGGGCATTTTGTGCTTTTCGTTGTTCAATTCGCCGACAACTTTGAATGGATAAATAACGCATATCAAAACCAAATTCCTGCGATATATTAAACAACTGTATTTTCCCAGGCAAGCAATATCTGTCACAGCAAAATTTCCGCCAGTTCAGGCACTGCATTGATCGCGATACCCTCCATTCCCTCTGACCTGCGTATCACCCCGCAGGGGATGCTGCGTGACGAAGCCCATCCGGCGCATTCCGGAAATGGGCTTTTTCTGCTGTCGTTGATCGAGAATAAAATCCACGACAGCACCCCGGGCAAACGGTATTTTCGGACGCTTTTCAGCAATTATCTGCGCAAACTGGCGGCATTGGGCGAGCCCTCCGGGAGCGATCTTACCGTTTTTTATCTGCAGGCCCGCCCCAACGAATCCGAGACTTCCTTTCAGGTGCTTTCTGCGCCGCCGATCACCGGTTCTGAATATTTTGATGCCGGGCTGTTGAGCCGTTTTTATCAGGACTTCGAAGAGGCTCTGCAGGAAAGATTCACGGCCAGCAAGGGTACCTTCACTGAATTTATGCGCAGCTTGTCGCCGGCCTGGAAAGACGTCGGCAAGGTCGCTTTCCATCTTGCGGAAAACAAGGGGGACCCGAGCGGTAATTTGCCCTTTGCGTTCATGGCCAGTTTCATCTGGAAGGCGGAGGGCGACAAGCCCAAACATCTTCCGCTGGCAGCAGCCTTGAAAGCCTACGCAGGCCAGCCGCAGGCACTGGAAACTCTGCTGGCACCCATCCAGAATGCCGCCGGCAAAAGCCCCCTGATCCGGCAACTGCTCGAAAGCCGGAGGATTTTTCAGCCGGCGGCCTGGAGCAGCCAGGAAGCGTATGCCTTCCTGCAGGACATCCCTCGTTTCGAAGAGGCCAATATCGTCGTACGCATCGTCAATCTCTGGAAGACCACGCCGGCAAAAGCGAAAGTATCGGTCACCCTCGATGTCCAAAAAAAAGGCCTGTTCGGAGCCGATGCCCTGCTGAATTTTTCGGTCGGAATTTCGCTTGGCGGAGAGACCCTGACCCCTGCTGAAATCGAAGAGCTTCTGCATTCCCAGGGAGGCCTTGTCCGCATCAAAGGGCAATGGACTTCCGCTGAGCCGGAAAAGATTGCCGCGTTGCTCGAGCAATGGCAGGAGGCCGAACGTCTGGCCAGGCTCGAGGGTCTGTCGATTGCCGCCGGTCTGCGCCTGCTGGCCGGTGCAGACCTGCAGCCAGGTAAAGTCGGTCCGCCCATGGATCAGGACTGCTGCAGTTTTGAAGCATCCGGGGAATTGAAAAATCTGTTGCAGGACTTGCGCAACCCCGCGGAAATTCCGCTTCCGGAGTTGCCTGGCAATCTTGGGCAGGTTTTGCGCCCTTATCAGTTTGACGGCGTCAAATATCTCTGGCGGACTTCATCGCTGGGTCTGGGCACCTGCCTTGCCGATGACATGGGACTCGGGAAGACGTTACAGGTTCTTGCGCTAATCAAACTCTGGAAAGAATCCGGCGCTTTGCAGAAATTGCCCGTGCTTCTGGTACTGCCGGCGACTCTGCTGGCGAACTGGAAAAATGAGAGTGCCCGGTTTACGCCGGATCTCAGGCTGGTCACTCTGCACGCTTCAGCGATGGAGAAAAAGGAATGGAGCGAATTTGAAGAGGATGCGGAAGCGTATCTGTCGCAGTTTGATCTGGCTCTGGTCACTTATGGAATGCTGCCGCGCCTGCCCAAACTCGCCGAATTGGATTTTCCGGCAGTGATCGCCGATGAAGCCCAGGCCATCAAGAATCCAGTTTCGAAGCAAAGCCGTGCTGTGCGCAGCTTGCATGCCCGCCAGCGCATTGCATTAACCGGCACTCCGGTTGAAAACCGGCTTGCGGACTTGTGGAGCATCTTCGATTTTGTCAATCCAGGGCTGCTTGGCACATTGAAGCACTTTCTGGATTTCAGCAAGAAGCTGGGCAATGATTACACTCCGCTTCGTAAACTGACTCAGCCCTTTATCTTACGGCGGCTGAAAACCGACAGACGCATCATCACCGATTTACCGGACAAGACGGAAGTCAAAGTCTACTGCACGCTGAGCAAGCGCCAGGCGGCTCTCTACCAGAATTGCGTCGAGGAGATGCAGCGGGCCATTCAGCAGGAGCAGGACGGCATCCGGCGCAAGGGAATTGTCCTGGGCTTCCTGATGCGCTTCAAGCAAATCTGCAACCACCCCGCACACTTTCTCGGAAACGGCGATTACACACCGGAAGACGCCGGCAAATTCCTGCGTCTTGGCGAGCTGATCGAATCCATCGCGTCTCGTCAGGAGAAGCTTCTGATCTTCACGCAGTTCCGTGAGATGACACAAGCTTTGCATGATCATCTGCAGAACTGTTTTGGGCATTCAGGCCTGATTCTGCATGGGGGCACTCCGGTAAAGGAACGTGCGGAGCTGGTGCGCACGTTTCAGGAGGACGACTCCATTCCTTTCTTTGTGCTTTCGCTGAAGGCGGCGGGTACCGGGCTTAATCTGACGGCGGCCAATCATGTCATTCATTTTGACCGCTGGTGGAATCCTGCCGTCGAGAATCAGGCCAGCGACCGGGCCTTTCGCATCGGCCAGAAACGCAATGTCCTGATCCATAAATTTATCTGCAAAGGCACGCTCGAGGAGAAGATTGACGAGCTGATTATGGGAAAGCAGAATCTTGCTGATGAACTGCTCAATGAGGGTGCCGAAA
>JAQVUB010000060.1:0-9476 GCA_028699735.1 Lentisphaeria bacterium
CCCTGGAGGTCTGGCGCAAACTGGGTTATGCCGACGCCGAACAGATTCCATCGCTGACTGCCGATGAACTCAGAGGATTTTTTTAACCACGAAATTCACGAAATGACACGAAAAAAATCATGGCAAGTACCACTCATGCAAGAAATTAACGCCACCGCCATGATTTTTTTCGTGTCCGTTCGTGTTTTTTGTGGTAAAAAAAATGCCACTGCAATCCGGGGTCACGCATTTTACTCAAACAGCTTAGGAAGACGATATGAAAGCACAGGAAGTACTCTCCAGAATCTTTCCGGAAGGATATGAAATCCAGTCCAGCGGAGGCGTTTTTTCCGGCACCGGCAAAACCTCTTCCGGCATTGTTGCTGTCATTGGCACAGAGGGTCATCCGGTATTGGGCATTTCGATCCTTCTTCAGCTTTCCGAACTTTTGCTGCAGGTGCTGCGGGAGGCTCCCCGCCGGCCGATTCTTCTGTTGGTCGACAACGATGGTCAAAAAATGGCATTGGAGGATGAACTTCTGGGGCTGAATCAGTATATTGCGCATCTGGTCAAGGTGCAGGATCTGGCGCGTCGCAGAGGGCATCCAGTCATTGCGCTGGTTTATGGCAATTCCTGCGCGGGTGGATTCATCGGCTTCGGGCTTTGTGCCGGGCATACCTATGCCTTGCCGGACAGCAATACCTCGGTCATGATCCTGCCAGCCATCGCCAGAGTCACCAAACTGCCGCTGGAGTATCTCGAAGAACTGAGCAAAACGGTCGCTGTCTTTGCGCCGGGAGTACAGAATTTCGAACGCACCGGCGGCGTCGAATGCGTATGGGACGGGGATTTGAATCAATGCCTCGAATTGGCTTTGCAGAAAGATCAGTCTGCGGATCAGCGTGCGGAACTGGGTGCGCAACGGGGCGGGCGACCCCTGGCGGCAAAAGTCATCAACCGGATCCTCAATGCCTGACGCAGTGCACATCTATCACCGACAGGAACTGCTTTTGCTACGGCACGGTGCGGAAATTCTCTGTCAGGAAACAGACACTGCCGATATCCGGAATTGGCTTGCTGCCGGATTCCCGGTGATTGTGCGCCGTCCGGGAACGACTGCAGAAGGCATCCATTGCGGCATACCGCTGCCAATCTCCGGCGGGTTGCGGCGCATCCCCTTTTGCGTCCGCCAGAAAGCCGTGCAGAAACGTCTTGCTCTGCCGCGCCTGCAGGATTGCCTGGATGTGCTGCCCAAAGGACGTCCGGTCAGCGAAAAGCTTTTGTCGATCAATCCCGAGGTTTTCGGGAGCCTGGCCTGGCAATATCTGACCGGACAGGAATTTCTTCATGCCCAATCGGACTTGGATTTGCTGATCCGGGTGCGGAATCCCGGCGAATTGCAGGAGTTGCTGCATGCGTTGCCAGGCATCGCCACGCCGTTTTGTGATATTGAGATTTTGCTGTGGAATGATCGTGCGTTTTCCTGGCGTGAATGGGCGACTTCAGCCAGTTCCATTCTTGTCAAAAGTGATCATCAGGTTTTTTTGCTGCCCAAAAGCCTGTTGACTGGCAATCAGCCGGACTCTGCGGCGATTGCGGCGGCGGCCTGTGATGCATTGCGTGAGGAACTGGAAACATATCCCAAACCCGGCCTGGTCAGCTTTCTCGATAACGGCAGCCACGAGGATATGACTGCCGAACATTTTACCAAGGCAATAGCAGTACTGCCAGATTTTTTCCGCAAACTGGCGGAAGCCGGCGCCAGACAGGACGGTTTTGCTGCCCTGCAGAAGATGGGTCTGAACGCCGAACGGAAGATGTTCGAGGCCACCGGCGGCATCAACACGCACCGTGGCGCCATTTTCTCGCTGGGACTGCTTTGCGCCGCCGTCGGCAGAAAATTCGCCACGGAAAGTTCGTTAAGCCTAGGCGAAATCGTTCGCAATTGCTGGGGCAGTGATATTCTGCAGAGCCGGAATCCCGGCAGCCATGGTGACCAGGTACGGCGCAGATATGGCGTGCGCGGAGCCGCTGCCGAAGCCGCCTCCGGTTTTCCGGCAGTATACCGCCATGCTCTGCCGGAGCTCTGTTCGCTGCCGGAGCGCAATGCCGCAAGAATGCAGGCCTTTTTTGCTCTGCTTGAAACCGTTGACGACACGACCTTGCTGCACCGCGGCGGAAAAGAAGGCAGCGGGTTTGCGGCACGCGCCGCCGCAGAATTTTTGCGTGCAGGTGGAGCCGGGCGGCCGGACTGGGAATGCAGAGCCGCTGCAATTCATCAGGAATTCATTCGTAACAAATGGAGTTGCGGAGGCATTGCGGATTTACTGGCAACGGCAATTTTCATTCAACAAATGGAAGGCGTAATGCGTCGGTGAAGGATTTTTTTCGTTGTTCAAAAAATTTTACTTTTACTGATGGATTCATGGAAGTCATATGGCAGGTTTAGCAATTTTATGTTCCGGACAGGGCAGGCAGGATGCCGACATGTTCGAACGCCTGAGAAAATACCCGGAGGCTCTTGCTCTCGAACAGCAAATCCGTGCAGCAGGTCTGTTGCCGGAAGGGGCCAACGATCCTTCCCGGATTTTTCAAAATCAGCTGGCGCAACCGCTGATTTGCCTCTATCAGGCTATGGCCTGGGCGGTCATCGTAGCGGAATTGCCGGAAATTGAACTCTTCGCCGGTTACAGCCTCGGGGAACTGTCTGCATATGCCTGTGCTGGAATGCTGAAAACGGACGATCTGCTGCACCTGGCAACCCTGCGCGGCAAGGTGATGTCAGCGGCTGCTAAGCAAGCCCAGGTTATGCTGGCGGTATTGGGACTGAACGCGCAGCAGCTCGAACTCATTGCACGGGATTCCGGCGCTTTTCCGGCAATCCGTAATGGCGCCCGCCATCTGATCTTCGGTATGCCACTGGATCGTCTCGATCCTTTCCGGGAGGCCGTGTTGGCTGCGGGTGCCACCCGGGTCGTGCAGTTGCCAGTGACCATTGCAGCCCATACCCCTTTGCTGGCGCAAGCTGCTGCCGATTTCCGCGAGGAACTGGAAAAAGTGCAGGTGTATCCTGCAGTCGCACCAGTCTTGTCCGGAATCAGCACCAAACGCGTTTATGATCGTGAAGGCATGCTTGACGCACTCTCCGGTCAGATTCAGCAGACCATTGACTGGCAGGGCTGTCAGGAAGCTGCCCTGGCCTGCGGATGCCGCGTATTCCTCGAACTGGGCCCCGGCAACAGCCTGGTTCGAATGCTGCACGAGGAATACCCCGAGGTCGAAGCACGCTCCCTCAGCGAATTCCATGATCTTAAAGCCGCCGCACACTGGGCTAGTTCGAAAACTTTTTAAACAACGAAAAGACACGAAAAGACACGAAAAAAAATCATGAAAAGAGTGACGCATGCCAGCGGTCAACTCCACTTCCATGATTTTTTTTCGTGTCAGTTCGTGCTTTTCGTGGTTTAAAAATACCTCTGTTTGGACGGTACGGGATATGCTTCCCATTTCCGTTTGCGCGTTGGGGTAGAGGGTTTATATTTCAAAAAGACTTTTTTTTCGGGTAAGCAATGAATATGGGTGACAGGATGATGAACAAAATAAGCTGGATTCTGGTTTTTGTTTTTTGTGTTGGGGCAGGTGCTCAGGTTATCCAGAAACACTGGGTGGAGACCTACAGCTGGCAGGGTTTCGGAACCCTTTCAACGGATCCGTTCCAGGTTTTCGGGAAAGAATGGCGTATCCGCTACAAAACCCTAAACAATGGTCCGCTCAGTGTGACGCTTCATCATATGGACAACGACAAGGCAACGACGGTGGTTAGCCGTAAAAACGGTCGCACTCTGGGCTTTGAACAGTATAAATTCAGCCCGGGCGAAAAATTTTTGTTTGTGCAGGGGTCTCTGGGTGGCTGGCGGGTATCGGTCGAGCAATATGTCGACAGTGTCGAGGAATGGAATTATCTGCGTTATGTGAAACAGAAACCCTCTCTTGAAAAGCGGGCGGCTTGGGCAGGGGAAAGTTCACGCGAAATCAGTCATCTTTCGGATCGGGTCTGGCGCTTGGAATTTGAACAGGTCGGTGATGGTCTTTTGCAGATTCAGGTATTTGACGCGACCGGAACGATGATCTATGATTCACTGACCAGCAAGGCCGGCAACAAGGGGGGGGGCTGGATTTATGCTCCGGGAACCTATTCGATCAAAATCACCACCAGCGATGTGGCCTGGTGTGTCTATGCTCTGACAGCGGCTGATGCGGCAAAAGAAACGGCTGAAAAAAAATGAAGCGCCCGCTGATTGCTCTGACCGCAACCTGCCAGTCCAACGGTACAGCGTCTCTGCTGATGGGCGTCAATGATGCCTATCAGGAGGCTATCTATGAGGCAGGGGGACTTCCGGTCTGCCTGCCGCCCCTGACGGATTTATCCGCGGTATCTGCTCTGGATTCAGAGTTTTCTGGATTTTTGCTGACGGGTGGTCCGGATTTGCCAGGGGAATATTATGGGCGTGCGGATCATCCTGCCATGCGGACTTTGCTGCCGCGCCGCGCCGCCTGGGATATGGCTCTGGCTCGCTTCCTGTTGACGGACTCCGCAAAGCCGGTACTGGGCATCTGCCTGGGCTATCAGGAACTCAATGTTGCTGCAGGCGGAGACCTGCATCAGCATCTGCCTGAGGTCTCCGGGAATATTCTTGTGCATACCCGTGAGGAAGGGGCGCCGGAAACAATGCATCAGGTCGTCGTCGAGAAAGACACCTTTCTGGCCAGAATCGTCGGCGCAGGAAAGCTGTTGGTTAATTCATCCCATCATCAGGCTATTGCCCGGGTGGCACCCGGTTTCCGGGTGACTGCGCATAGCCCGGATGGTGTCATTGAAGCGATCGAGCCGGAAGCGGCATCGTCCGGAAAGCGTTTTCTGCTGGCCGTGCAATGGCATCCGGAACGGATTCGACATCTTGATCAACAGCGCAAAATATTCCGTGCGTTTATTGACGCATGCCGATGAAAACAGCATGCTATCTATTAGCGGTCGGACAGGTCGGACAGGTCGGACAGGTCGGACAGGTCGGACAGGTCGGACAGGTCGGACAGGTCGGACAGGTCGGACAGGTCGGACAGGAACGTGTTGTCAGTAGAGATACTGCAATGCCAGCAGCATAGCGTGGAGTTGGTGCTGGACATTGTCGATGCGAATAATATTAGAGTTGAGCGCGGAGGTGACGCCGCCGTAGGCTTTGGGGTGGATTCGCGGCAGGTGAGTCAGGTAGGGGTTCTGCTTCAGGAAAGGGCCACCGACCTGCCAGACCATCAGGCGGCCAAGACAGCGTTCGATGACCGGCCGGATCAGGTCCATGCTCTTCTGATCGTTGCGGGCTTTGGCGATCCGCCAGGCCGCAATCAGTCCTTCTAGTGCGTAGGCCGTATTGCCGCCACGCGCTTCGAGTTTATTGTCATAGATTTGCCACCAGGCCATGGCCAGAGTTGCCTGTGCGGCCAGATCGGCATTGTCCCAGCCTGCTTCGACGACTTCCGCGCAGGCCATCGAGCCCCACTGATAGAAGCCTTTTGTTTCATCGCTGTCGCCGCCGGGTTCCCAGCATTTGACCGTGTATTTTTCCAGCAGCAGAGGCAACGCAGTGCGAATGCGCGGCAGCAGTTTATCGCGTTTCAGCAGGCGTGCCGCCCGGCAGTAAGCCAGCAAAGCTTCGCCATCGTAATAGGGGCTGCCGACTTTTTCCCGATAACCGCTGGGCAGATCGTATTGCCCGGCCCAGGAACCATCGGCCATTTCCATGCTTTGCAGGTAAGCAAGGTGCTGATCCAGCAAATCCTGATAGCGTTGCCGGATATCGACCGGCAGAAATTCCTCCTGCCCGATCAGAAATTCAATCAGAGACAGGCAGAACAAAGCAACCGTGCCGGTTTTCAGAACATCTTCCCCTGGATAACTTAAAATGATTTCGCCGGAAGGAATCTTTTTCTGGTTTCTTTCAAAAAAATCGATTCCGGCCAGCAAGGCTCTGCGGGTATTTTCGGTAAAGCGGTCGCGGTTGAGGCAGCTCAAGCCCCAGAGTGCACCGGCCTGCCTAACCTGATTGTCATCATCATAATATTTCCCGCTGCTCAAGTCCATGGCATAGAGAAAATTGCCTTCCTTGAACTGCTGATTTAAATAGTAAACGCGCGTTGCCTCGATGGCCGCAATCAGATGATCCCGCGTGATTACAGGTACCAGATCCAAACTCTCCCAGTAGGAAGGCTGTGTGTATTTCTGCAGCCTTGCTGAAAAACTTTCAGCATTGACTTGCAGAATGCTGCAGATTGTGAGCAAGAAAATAAAGGTTTTTTTCATACTATCGCCCCAATTCTCTTTTTTTGAGAAAGATTTTTTGAAACAGGACACGCAAGTTTCTTGCCTTGAGATGTTTTCTCATATTTGAGATTTTTTTACGGTTTTTGGCTTGATGTGATGAAAGTGAAGCGCTATGGTTTCTGCCGACTAAGACGACAAGGAGGAAAATGACCACACAAGGTTGCACAGATCAAGGGGAGCCGCCGGGGACACCGGCGCTCCATATTCCCTCCGACAGAGACGTCAAGGAGGGAAGTGACCACATATGGTTGATGGTACGAGCATGAAATTTTCCTAAGCGATCTCTTACCTCAACGCCACAACCATTAAAAATTTTCCGTGTTTTCCGTGTGTTCAGTGGTAAAAAAAATTGTGGACGCCAGTCCACCCCAAGATTTTCTTTCATATGCAGGCAGCGGGAGCAGGCAACCGCTTGCGCTTTTTCAGGGCAATCGGAAACGGTCTGCATTTTCAAGTATGCAGACGTCGCAGCCGGCGGTGGTTCAAAAAGGGGCTGATTTTGCGGCGGAATCGAGCAGTATGCTGAAGTACCCGTTCGCTGAGGGAGGGATCTGGCTGATGGGGGCTGTACCAGGTCTCTGCTGCGCATTCAGCGATAAAGATGTATTCTTCTGTCAGGACAGGGAGGCGTTGCTGCACCATAGCCGCGTGTTCGAGCAGATCGCGGGCGGGTTGCCGTTTCAGGCCGGCCAGATCCAGCCAGTTGGCAATCAGCTTCTGGCATGCTTCAATTTTCCCCTGGGCACTGATGGGTTGACGTGCCAGCTTGCGCCAGTTGTGGTCGCATTGCAAAAGCCGCCAGCGCCAGAGCAAATATCCCCACCAGCGTTCGCGATGCCGCCAGAGCTGCCAGACGAGCACCAGCAACAGAGACAGCTGAATCAGATCAGCCAGTGTACGAGCCATCAGCCAATCCAAAATACGGTTGACAAAGCGGCTGATCCGTTCGCCGATGGCATGTGCAAGGGAACGCATTTGGGTCATCGCCTTCTGCAAAAAACTTTTCCCGGTCAGAAGCGCGGTTTGCAATCCGGCTTTCAGAATCTGTCGGACATTCGGGTTGGCGTCGGCATTATCCGTGATCGCTTTGCTGTAGACCTGATCATAAAACTCGGAAACTTTTTTCTGAATATCGCTTTGCGGAGATTCTTTCTTGCCAGCCGGCTGGCGGATGCTCTGGGCGACGCTGCCTTTGGCTGGTTGGGAGGGCAAGGGGGAACGCGCACTCAGTTCCGGAGTCTCCACCTGCCATTTTTCGCCGAAGGGATCCAGCAGCGGCTTGAGCAAGGGCGGATTTTCCTCGAGGCGGAGGGCTCCGGGCGGGGTGCCGTCAAAGGTCAGCCAGCCATAGGGTTCGATGAAGATCTGCGTCCAGGCATGTCCATGATATTCATAGACTTCAAAACAATTTGAAAGGAGATTGAAATTGCCGGGGGAGTAACCGGTTGCCAGGCGGGAATGCAGTCCGGCCATGCGTGCCAGCAGGGTGAAGGCCTGTGCAAAATGCTGGCAGAAGCCTTCCCTGCTTTCAAACAGAAAAAAGTCCGTGAGCTCCTTGTTTTTGGGTGGCGATGGCGGGGTCAGCGTGTAGGCATAGTTTTCCCGCAGATAATCCCGAATGGCCAGCGCCTTCTCATGAGGGGTTTCAGCGTGTTCGGTCAACTCTTCGGCAAGATCAAGCATCCGCTTGCTGAGCACTTTCCTGGGCAACTGGCGGTAGTTCCATCCAAAGTTTCGCGGCGGTTCCCTCCAGGCCCGCAACAGGCTGCTGCGCTCCGGATCCGGTACGGTCGAGACCACGGTGTATTGCCAGGGCAGGGGAGGCGGAGTTTCATTGCGCAACTGGTAACTGACATAATCTTCCCGGCGGATGATGCCCATCGGGATGTTTTCCTGAAAGGACTTGTCATTCCAGATAACCTGGTTTGGGCGGTAGGCATAGGGCAGAAAGCGGCTGACCGCCTTGACAATGGAGATGTTCTGGACGACTTCGGATTGATAGGAGGAGCGATAGGTATCCAGCGCGTTTTTGCCTTTGCTCATGCTGAGGGAACGGTTCCATTGCGAGCCGTCGAAAGTATCATAAAGCTGAACAACCCAGTACAGTTTTGCCGGTGTGAAAGCGCGGAAAACGAGATCCTGTCCCATACCGCTGCCGCTGCCATTGTCTCCATCGACAGCAAAGGTGCCCTGTTGCATACGGCTTCGAGCCTGGTCATCCTGCAGGGTCGGATCTTTGTCGGAATCAAGGGATTTCCCGGCGTCTTTTCCGATCAGCAATTCTTTGGTAGGGGCGGCCCATTTCTGCCAGATTTCGGGGAATTGCTGTTCCTGATCGGTACGGAAGGAGACGGGGATCAGCCCTACACTTCGGGTTTTGCTGCGCAGAGAAAACTGGGTTGACAGCAGCAGGACGGTCAGTAGTACCAGGCCGAAATGGATCAGGCGGTAGAACCAGTTTCCCCAATAGGGGGTCTTTGCATCGGTTGTGAGCAGATGCTGCTTGCTGATGCGTGCCAGCAGTGTGATCCGGGTCTGGTACAGGATTAGGATGCTGACCAGGATGACGATGATAAAGGATGGCAGAAAAGCGCTGCGCGCGGGATGCAATCCGCCATAACCGGTGAATCCGATGCAGCCCAGCCAAAGCAGGCTGTGTTCACGAAACGTGCCGCCGAGAAATAAAGCCGGCAGCAGAATGGCCGTCAGCTCAATCAAAGAAGTGTCCAACGGATTTTCCGCCAATTGCAACTGCATCCAATAGACGGCAAACACGGCCACTCCAAGCTGACAAAATTGCCGCAACCAACCCGGAAACCAACTCAGACTTACCCGGGAAAGCAGCAGAAAAACCGGCCCGGCAGCCAGGCAGGCAAAAGCCAAATTCGGATCCGAACGCATCCACAGCGCACAGACAATGGCTGCCAGATACAAAAGCAGAAATTTGCTCTGCAATGAAAATGGAATTTCAGGAGGATTGCGCATAGGAAAGGGGGCTGAATGCTGAATGCTGAATGCTGAATGCTGAATGCTGAATGCTGAATGCTGAATGCTGAATGCTGAATGCTGAATGCTGAATGCTGAATGCTGAATGCTGAATGCTGAATGCTGAATGCTGAAT
>JAQVUB010000060.1:9486-10008 GCA_028699735.1 Lentisphaeria bacterium
CATCATTCATCATTCATCATTCATCATTCATCATTCATCATTCATCATTCATCATTCATCATTCATCATTCATCATTCATCATTCATCATTCATCATTCATCATTCATCATTCATCATTCATCATTATTTTACCGGGCTCCATTTGGCGATGGGACTGGGATGGACGAGGGTTTTGCGTCCATTGAGCAGTTTGCCGATTTCGCTTTCGATGGCTGCGACCCCACTGCTGTTTTCCTGGACTTCCAGGCTGAGGTCAATGGTGTACTGCTGTTGCGGTTGCAGATTAACGACTCGGCCATTTTCCCGCTCGAAGGTTTTCAGGTTGGGATAATTGGTAGCCGGTTCCATACCGGTGACGTAGCCTTCGCAGTCTGAAGCAGTATGTTTCCACTGGCAGAAACAGGGCAGCTGATTTTTGTTCCAGCGCAGAGTGACCCCTTTGTCACCAGCGTGGTTGCGCAACAGGGAAAGGGTCGAGCCGTCGGCGGCAGCGGCAAAGTCATGGTAGCTGCATTGTTCCG
>JAQVUB010000061.1:0-6356 GCA_028699735.1 Lentisphaeria bacterium
CGTCCGTGTCCCGTCCGTGTCCCGTCCGTGTCCCGTCCGTGTCCCGTCCGTGTCCCGTCCGTGTCCCGTCCGTGTCCCGTATTGTAAAATGCAGTTTATGGGCTTATATTAAAAAAATCACCTTTTTCCCGGCGGGCATTTTGCTTTGCTGCGGCAAATTTGTATGTTCAGCCTGTCTGCTTCAGGCTGAAAAATTCAGTTCCGGGTACGGGACATCATCAGTGTTAAGGAGCAAGACATGGCAAAAATGGTCACCATCGACGGTAATACTGCCGCCTCTCACGTAGCATATGCTTTCAGCGAAGTTGCTGCCATTTATCCGATAACTCCCTCTTCTGTGATGGGTGAACTGGCAGATTCCTGGGCGGCTCAGGGGCGTTTGAACATGTTTGGTCGTCCTTTGAACATTATTGAGATGCAATCGGAGGCCGGTGCGGCCGGTGCTTTGCACGGGTCCCTGGTTGCCGGTGCATTGACGACGACTTACACCGCTTCACAGGGCTTGCTGCTGATGATTCCCAATATGTACAAAATTGCCGGCGAAATGCTGCCGACGGTTTTTCATGTTTCGGCTCGAACGCTGGCCGCACAGTCCCTGGCCATTTTCGGGGATCATGCTGATGTGATGGCCTGCCGCGGCACCGGATATGCTCTGCTGGGTTCCAGCTCCGTTCAGGAAGCAATGGATTTGGCAGCCGTAGCTCATCTGACTACGCTTGAAGCCAATATTCCTTTTGTACACTTTTTTGATGGATTCCGCACTTCGCATGAAATTCAGAAAGTCGAAGAACTCGATTATGAGACGCTCAGATCTCTGGTCGATATGAAATACATTGAGGCCTTCCGTCAGCGCGCTTTGCGCCCGGAAAAGCCGGTGGTGCATGTGGCTGCTCAGAATCCCGATGTTTACTTCCAGGGTCGTGAAACCACCAATGCCCAGTATGCTGCCTTGCCGGCCATGGTTCAGAAATACATGGACAAACTGGCAAAAGTGACAGGGCGCCAGTACCATTTGTTTGACTATGTCGGTGCAGCAGATGCTGAAAAAGTGATTGTGGTCATGGGTTCCGGAGCCGAAACGGTGGCTCTGGCGGTCAACTATCTGAATTCCAAAGGTGCCAAGCTGGGCATGGTTAATGTCCGCCTGTTCCTGCCCTTTGACAACGTTGCCTTCCTGGCTGCCCTGCCGAAATCCGTGAAACAGATTGCGGTTCTGGATCGCACCAAAGAACCCGGTTCCGCTGGCGAACCGCTGTATCTGTCGGTCGTTAATGCTATCAAAGGCACCGAGTTTGCCGGGGCTCAGGTGATTGGCGGACGCTATGGTCTGGCCTCCAAGGAATTCACGCCTGCGATGGTCAAAGCAGTGTTTGATCATCTTGACGGAGCCGCTTTCCACGGCTTTACGGTCGGTATCAACGATGATGTGACGAAGAAATCCTTGCCGGTTGGTGAGGAGTTTGACTGTGAGCCGGAAGGCACGATCAGCTGCACCTTCTGGGGCCTTGGTTCGGATGGTACAGTTGGTGCCAACAAGGATTCCATCAAGCTGATTGGCAATGAGACGGAACTTTTTGCACAGGGGTATTTCTCCTACGATTCCAAGAAATCCGGTGGTGTGACCGTATCGCATCTGCGTTTTGGCAAGAAGGCGATCACCAGTCCGTATCTGATCAGCCGTCCGAATTTTGTTGCCTGTCACAATCCGGCCTATATTGGTCGTTATGACATGATTTCCGGTTTGACCGAGGGTGGAGTCTTCCTGTTGAATTCTGAATTTTCCAATGATGAAGTTTTTTCCAAGCTGACACGTGATATGCAAGAGCTGATCCTGAAGCGCAAAATCCGCTTTTACAACATTGATGCATTGAAGATTTCAATGGCAGCTGGTCTTGGCAAGCGCATCAATTCCGTCATGCAGACGGCTTTCTTCCTGATTTCCAAAGTTCTTGACAAAGATCTGGCCATCAAGATGCTGAAGAAATCGATCGAGAAGCGTTTCAAGAAAAAAGGCATGGATGTTGTTGAGAAGAACTGGGTCTGTGTCGATAATACCGCCGCAGCTCTGGAAGAGGTGAAAGTACCTGTCAGTCTGGCAGGTGTTGACAGCTTTGTGCTGCCGGCATTGCTCCCGGATGATGCTGACGCTTTTGCTAAAAACGTCATTCTTCCGGCGATGTTGCAAAAGGGGGATGATATCCCGGTTTCCGCAATGTCCATCGACGGCGTCCTGCCTACCGGCACCTCCGCTCTGGAAAAACGCGGCATTGCGCCGCGCATTCCAGTCTGGAAAGCGGAAAACTGCATTCAGTGCAATATCTGCAGCATGGTTTGTCCGCATGCCGCCATTCGCACGAAACTGATTCCGGTCGAGGAACTGGCCGGGGCTCCGGCGAATTTCGGTGCAGTGGATGTCAAGCCGAAGGCGGATCCGGCTCTGAAGTTCAAAGTTCAGGTTTATTGTGAAGATTGCCAGGGCTGCGGCGTTTGTGTGCAGTCCTGCCCGATGGCCAGCAAGGATAACAAAGCCCTGGTCTGGGGAACTCTGGAAGAAGCCCGCCAGCATGGTGAAATCGAAAAAGTCAAATTCTTCGAGGAAACCAGTGACAATAATCTGGGCAGCAACAAGCCGACGACAGTCAAAGGCAGCCAGCTGAAGAAGCCGTTGTTTGAGTTCTCCGGCGCCTGTGCGGGTTGCGGTGAGACTCCCTATGTCAAACTGGTGACGCAGCTCTTTGGGGAGCGCATGGTTGTGGCCAACGCCACCGGATGTTCCTCTATTTATGGCGGAACCTTCCCGACCATCCCGTACTGCAAAGCAAAAAATGGTCGCGGTCCGGCCTGGGCCAACAGCCTCTTTGAAGACAATGCGGAATTCGGACTGGGCATGCGCCTTGCCATCGACTCCAATCGCGAACAACTGAAACTCAATGTCGACAAAATCCTCGAGAGCGAACAAGCCCCGGCCGACTTGAAAGAAGCCCTGAAACTCTGCCTGAGCCTTTGGGATTCTACGGAACCTGAAGCCTTTGCCGCCCAGGATGCAGTCAAGCCCTTGTTGGAAAAAGGTGCTCCGCATTGCGTTTATGCTGCCAAGGCCTTTGAGCTGAGCGATTATTTTGTCGATAAATCCGTTTGGATTTTCGGTGGTGACGGCTGGGCCTATGACATTGGTTTCGGCGGGCTGGATCATGTTCTGGCTTCCGGGCGCAATGTCAATGTTCTTGTCCTGGATACGGAAGTGTATTCCAACACCGGCGGGCAGGCCTCAAAAGCCACGCAGATTGGTGCTGTTGCTCAGTTTGCCGCCAATGGCAAACGGGTTGGCAAGAAGAACATGGGTCTGATGGCCATGAGCTATGGTTACATCTACGTAGCCAGCTGCTCGATGGGCGCCAACCGTCAGCAGACTCTGAATGCCTTCATCGAAGCCGAAGCCTATAAGGGCCCCTCCCTGATCCTGGCTTATGCACCCTGTATCAATCATGCCATCGACATGATGTTCCATCAGGATGAACAGAAAAAAGCCGTGGAATGCGGATATGTTCCGCTGTACCGCTATAATCCAGGCCTGACGGAAAAACGTTTCAGCTGGGACAGCAAAGATCCCAATGGCCAGTTCCAGGAGTTCCTGGCCGGTCAGGGACGCTTCAAATCCCTGCGCAATACTGCTGCAGCCGCCGAAGCGGATGACCTCTTCAAGCAATGTGAAGAAAATGCATTGCAACGGTCTGATCTGCATAAGAAATTCGGTGAACTACTCTAAGACAGGGGGAGCCCGGTTCGCATGAACCGGTTTTTTCTCCCGGGAAGCGCGGTTTCGGTTTCGATCCCGCGCTTTTTTTGGGTTTCAGAAGAGGCTTTTTTCGTCCTGGTGGTTTTTTTGCGCCTCCCTGCCGGTAACAGGTATCGCCTTTTTGTTCAGACGTTGTATATTATGTTTGTAATCAGGCAGTGTAGGTAGTTTGTATTTCGGAAAAAGAGGTTGGATATGGAGATTATCACTGAAAAGTCTGGCGCAATTCTGAAAATGGCGATCAAGGGTCGTCTGGTGGTATCTACCACGGAGGAATTCAAGAACGCATTGGCTGACGCGATCGCAGAAAATCAGTGGATCGTTCTGGATCTTTCCGAGATGAGTTATATTGACAGCAGCGGTCTGGGTGCAATGGTTTTTGCCCAGCAGAAGTTGTCGGAGAAAGGCGGCGAGCTTCGCCTGGCTGGTTTACAGCCCAAGCCGCGTATTGTTTTTGATATCACTAAAGTTTATCGGATCTTTGAAATTTTTGACAGCGTTGATATGGCTCTTGAGTCTTTTAAAGCCAATGCGTGAGGTGTGCCGTGGTACCGGTTCCGCCCACAGTCAGCATTGTCGTCCGTTCCCATAACGATATCCGTTTTATCCGGGAGACGCTGAGCATGCTGCTGGCACAGGATTTTCCGGACCTTGAAATTCTTAGCTGTGATGATGCTTCAACGGATGGTACAGCCGCCTGTATTGATGAGTTTTCTGGAATCCGGAAGCTGTCGCGTCCGGAGGGCGCTTATGTTCCCGGTCGTACTTTGAATATTGCTGTGCAAGCCTGTCGTGGTGAAATCATTGTTTTCAATAATGCGGATGCGGTACCTTGCGCACGCGAGTATATTTCCGAGCTGGTGGCTCCTTTTTTTGATCCGGCAGTGGCTGCCGTTTATGGCAACCAGCTTTGCCGCGAAGATGCGACGTTTCTGGTTCGCAAAGATCACGAACGGGCCTTTGGCGATGGTATTCTGGCAGCCCGCTGGGGAAATTTCTTTTCACTGGCCAGTTCTGCGATCCGTCGGCAAAAATTGCTGCAGTATCCTTTTTCGGAGAAACTTCAGTATTCGGAGGATATCGAATGGGCTCAACGCTGTCGCGCCCGCGGCGAAAAAATTGCCTATGCTGCAAGAGCACAGGTGCGACATTCGCATAATTACACTCTGTCACAGCTGAAAAAACGTTTTTACAATGAAGGGCTGGCTTCTGCACAGATTTTTGCAGAACGGCAAAGCCTGATGCAGTGCCTGGGCAGAATCGCCATGGAAACCCTGCGGGATTTTGTCTGGCTGCTCAAACGCAACGCCTGGCGGGAAATCCCACAGGCACCCCTGAGACGCTTCGCTCAGAAATTCTCATGCTACCAAGGTGAACGGGATTTCTTCCATACTGAAAGAGTGATCAATGACGCAACGCAAAGGTAAAATACTGTTTATCGGACGCTATGCCGGCTTTGACGGTGGTGTCGAGCGCTATGAACATACGGTGGCAATGCTCCTGCGTCGCAATGGGTATGAAGTCTGTTGTGCGTATCAGGAAAAAGGACGCGAATTCGAAAACTTTTCGGCAGGTTTTCGTAGGATGCTGCCCCTTGAGGAAGTATTGGCAGATTCAGTGGAATATTCTCTGGTTGCCGTGCACAAACTGTCAGATCCCGCCCTGCTGAAAAAACTGCTGGAGAAATTTCGGGAAAAGCTGGTGCTGTTTATGCATGATCATGATCCCTATTGCCCAAGGAGCTATTATTATATTCCTTTTGGACGGCGAAATTGCCAGCGGGCTTATCATCCTCTGATCTGTGGCGCTTGTGCTATGCTGAGTAATCCGCGTTCCTGGCCGAACGGCATTTTGGGAAAGCTGAAGCATGTCCTTTTTTCATTTGCTGAGACGCTGCGTTTATATCGCGAATTTCCGAAAGTTGTTGTGTTGTCCGAATTCATGCGCCAGAATCTTCTTCGCAACGGGTTTTCTGCGTCGGGGATTCAGCTGTTGTCGCCCTTTGTCGAAAGTGCGGAACAGCCCTGTTCAATCAAGGTCGCCTCTCCCCCGCGCTTACTGTTTGTTGGACAGCTGATTCGCGGCAAAGGTGTCGACCTGTTGTTGCAGGCGCTGGCAAAAGTCCGGGCGGATTATCGTCTGTTGATCGCCGGCGGTGGCAAAGACCGCTGCTGGCTGGAAGAAATGGCAGCAGCATTGGGAATTGCCCCCAAGGTCGAATTCCTCGGCTGGGCACTGCACCCTGAAAAACTGTATTCTACCTGTGATCTGCTTGTCCTACCCACCCGCTGGCAGGAACCCTTTGGACTCGTCGGCCTGGAAGCCGCTTCTAGAGGGTTGCCGATCGTTGCTTTCGACTTGGGAGGCTGCAGGGAATATATCATACACGGAGAAAACGGAATCCTTGTTCCCCCAGGAAATATCGACGAATTCGCCAGTACCGTGCAAAATCTCCTCGAAAATCCGGATAAATTACTGCCTATGGGAGAAAAAGGACGAATCCTCGCCCGTGAAAAATTTTCACCGGGAAAATTTCTTCGGGAGTTTTCCGGCCTGATCC
>JAQVUB010000061.1:6456-9952 GCA_028699735.1 Lentisphaeria bacterium
AAAAAAATATTATTCGAACCAGATTTCGGATTTCAGGGGTCTTCGGAGGACGGTGTCTTTGCCTTTTGATTCTATTGGGGCAGGGGGATAATCCGCATTGTAATGCAGTCCTCTGCTTTCCTTGCGGGCAATCGCACTGTCAATAATCATCTCGGCAACCGAAGCCAGATTGCGCAGCTCAATCAAATCCGGGGTAATAATAAAGTTCCAGTAGTATTTTTCAATCTCCTTGCGGATCATCCGAATCCGGTTTTTAGCACGTTCGAGACGCTTGTCTGTGCGTACAATGCCGACATAATCCCACATCAGGCGGCGGATTTCCTCCCAGTTGTGGGAAATGACGATTTGCTCATCGGAATCGACGGCATCCCCTTTCGACCAGTCCGGAATGATATGGGCGGAAATTTCCGGGATGGTTGCCGGTTGTCCGACGCTGTGGCAGACGGCATTATAAGCAACGACCATGGCTTCCAGGAGGCTGTTGCTGGCCAGGCGGTTGGCGCCGTGCAAACCCGTGCAGCCCACTTCGCCGATGGCATAGAGGCGTTTGATGGTGGTTACACCATGAACATCGGTGCGAACGCCGCCGCAGCAGTAATGCGCCGCCGGGACCACCGGGATCAAATCTTCAGCCATGTTGATGCCGAATTTCAGACATTCCTTGAAAATATTGGGGAAGCGTTTGCGTAGGAATTCCTCGGAGTGATCACGGATATCGAGGTAGGCGCAGGGTTGTCCGGAGCGTTTTAGTTCATTGTCAATGGCTCTGGCTACAATATCGCGGGGCGCCAGGCTTGCCAATGGATGATATTTTTCCATGAAGGTCTCGTAATGATCCCCCTTTTTGATCTTCAGAATGGCTCCTTCGCCACGGACAGCTTCACTGATCAGAAAGGATTTTGCCTTGGGATGGAAGAGAATTGTGGGGTGGAACTGATAAAATTCCATGTTGCGGATTTCGGCGCTGGCACGGTAGGCCATGGCGACTCCGTCACCGCTGGCGATATCCGGATTGCAGGTGCACAGATACACTTTGCCGGCGCCGCCAGTGGCCAGCATGGTGAATTTCGACAGAAAGGTCTTGATTTCATGGGTCGCAGTATCGATGACATAAGCCCCCAGGCAGCAGTTCTCCTCCTGCCATTCGATGTGCCCTGTTGAAATCAAATCCACCGCCAGATGATTTTCCAGAATGATGATATTCTGATTTTCCCGGCAGCGCGCCAGCAGGACATCGCTGACTTCACGTCCGGTGATGTCACCGGCATGCAGAATTCTGCGGGTCGAGTGGCCTCCTTCCTGGCCGAGGTGATACTGGTTGCCCTGCGCGCCGGAGGCATTCTCTTCGACATCCTTCTGCAGCGTGAAATGCAGCCCGCAATCTTGCAGGTCGCGTACCCTTTCTGGTGCAGCACTGACGATTGCCCGGACGACTTCCGGGTGGCAGAGTCCCGCCCCGGCAGTGATGGTATCCTGGACGTGTGCCTCGAAACTGTCGCCTTCGCCGATGACACAGGCAATGCCTCCCTGTGCATAGCGGGTGTTCGATTCTTCCGCCTTGCTCTTAGTGATGATAATGACACGACCATGCTTCGCTGCTTCCAAAGCGGCAGTCATACCGGCCAGGCCGGAACCCACAATCAGATAATCACATGTGATGCGTTTGCCACTGTATGCTGTCTCGGACATTTTCATAACTCCATCCTATATCCAGTGCGGAAAATCGTCGCCTTCCTTACAATAATGCCTCTTTGCAAATTGGACATGGAGTTTATTGCACAGCGAGGGTAATGCGCCCTCGAAAAACTATCCTTCCTTTTAACCGATCCGACCGATCCGACCGATCCGGCCGAGTAAGAAGTCAGTGAAGCTGGATAATGCGTCAGATAAAGCTGGTAACGGAGGAATTCTTTTTGAACAACGAAAAGCACGAAACGACCCGAAAAAATTTCATGGAAGCGGCGTTGACTGCTAGCATGCGTCGTACATCCCATGAAATTTTTTCGGGTCATTTTGTGTCTTTTGTTGTTAAAAAAATACCACTGTCACCCAGCTTCACTGACGTATTACTCCGACCGATGATAATCATTTTTGCACTTGCCGCTACGGATTTGACAACTGGTATAAGCTGTATTAGATTAGGTGACTGTAGTAAATCCTTCAGCAGAAAGGAACTTTCCATGACAAATCAAATGCATCGATCAAACAGGTTCCTTGCCTTTACCTTGATTGAATTGCTGATCGTGGTCGGTATCATTATGATTCTTGCGGCTTTCCTTTTTCCGTCGTTGACGCGTGCCCGTGAAACGGCTATGCAGGTCTACTGCAGCAACAACCTCAAACAGCTCAGCTCGGCCTCGGTTCTCTACCGAAACGACCATAAAAAGTTTCCGCTGGCAGAAATGTATTACCTGGATGATTTTACTCAGATCCACGCTTATTTGAGAAACTTGAAAGTCTTTGCCTGTGTGGGAAATCCGCAAACGGTAGACAAGCTTTCCAATGAGGCAGACCTGAATGGCGGAACGGATTATCTTTATTGGCATGGCGGTGAATTCGAGGATATCGAAAAGAATGGCAATACAAACAATGGCCATGGCAATAATATCAATGTGTATGGCAAATTCGATCCCTCCAATCCTAAATTTGCCCGGACAGCCGCCACCAAGATCAAGGATGCGGTTATTTATGATCGATGTGGCCCGGCGCATTGCGATACCATCAATATCGTTTATCTGCTGGACACGCACGTGCAAGTCAAACGGGATATGTGCGATCTCTGGTTGCTGAATTCCAGTCGGGAACTGATGTGGAAAAATGTCAGTTCTTCGGATCCTTTTCCTTCCCTAAGCGGAAAATAGAACCGTCAAATAAGGTTATTCTGTAAAGTTATCGGGGATTCCGCTGATTTATTGCTTTGATATCGTGGATTTTTCCCCTGCTGTTTAGCTTTCACCGTTCGATCAAAAAACAGACTCCCTGTATGCGGGTGTTTGTTGGCTTGTCCGGGCTTGCAGCGGAGGTAATCTGTCAGTGAAGCTGAGTGCAGCGGTATTTTTTTTACAACGAAAGACACTAACGACCCGAAAAAATTTCATGGGATGAACAATGAATTCCCCCAGTAAAAACCGTTTCCCATGAAATTTTTTCGGGTCGGTTCGTGCTTTTTGTTGTAAAAAAGAATTCCTCTGTTACCAAGTTTAACTGACGCATTACCAGCGGCGGTGTTTTTTTTCTGTTTTTTTGCTCCGTTATCTTGTTAATTGTACTACAGGTGTATATTATTCTTTTTATCCTGGATTCGCCGAGGGAAGTCCAGTTTGGGGTGGGGGGGTGGGAAGAAAAGCAAGTGAAAGGCGCCTGAATTGCAGAAGTGTAGCGTGACATGATAATACTCGTCATCAAAGAAGCGGATGTCGAATGTTCCTGTGCGGAGCAGATCAGCAAAGAATACCCGGACAGCAGTATATTCCGATATAAACAATACAGCGATCAG